>JAIKVT010000075.1 GCA_024685495.1 Lachnospiraceae bacterium | reverse complement strand
TCTGCCACCTTGAAGTTCTTTTGTCGCAAGAAGAGCCCTTTCTTTATAGTCGTCATCTTCCTTAGACTTACCTGAAGCACAAGGATATATTTCTTCAAGTTCAGCAATGGTAAATGGTGCTTCTTTAGGATATTCACCTGTATAATTCTCATCAAAATAGCATAAATCAGGTTTACGCTCTTTAAGTTCTGTGATAATAAGACCCATTTGAAGTCCCCAGTCACCCAAATGAACATCTCCGATTACTTCATGACCGATATAGCGAGAAATTCTCTTAACACTCTCACCTATAACAGCCGATCTGAGATGTCCGACATGAAGAGGCTTTGCAACATTTGGTCCGCCGTAATCTATTATAATAGTCTCCGGCTTATCTGTTTTATCAAGTCCAAATCTGCCATCTTCAGACATTTCCTTAACATATTGTCCTAAAAACTCGTCGGCAACAATAAAATTCATAAAACCCGGCTTGACTGCTTCAACACTGGAAAAACATGAACAATCGCTTAATTTATTAACAACATCTTCAGCAATCATAATAGGAGCTTTCTTATATTCCTTTGCTGCCGCCATTGCACCATTACATTGAAACTCACATAAATCCGGCCTGTTAGATATAGTTACTTTACCATATTTGTCACTATATCCTGCTTTATTAAATGCTTCTTTAACTTCATTACTGATGATGTCAATTAACTGTTCCATCTTAAAAGTATCTCCTTTAGTTATTATACAGGCATATAAAACTATTGTCTTATATAAATACCCTGTTCTTCAATCCAATCAAGCATATCTTCCTGAGCCGCTGTTGTCCATTCTTCATCATTAGCTTCAGTAGCTTTTCTTGCATTTTCATTAGCATCATTGTCTAACAAATCTTTTAAAATCTCTTCTTTTTTTTCTTCTAAATTTCCCATAATCTTTTTTCCTTTTCTTTATTGCAGATAAAATTACACTACTTCTCCCATTTATCAACGAGAGAATTAACCTGATCTGCCATCTTGCCAAGATCCTTATTAGCCATTCCTTCGGATTTCTCTATAAAGCTCATAAGTCTCTTACCTGCAGCAACAAGTCTGGCAAATACATTAGATGATGCTTTCGAGCCGGTCTTCTTCTTCGATCTTACTATACGCGGGCCAACGCTTAATTGCTTACCGCTTATCAGATCAAATTCATCTCCCGAATACGGCGCATACGCATCAAATCCATATATATTCCTAATATCCATAGCAAAGTTATCACATATCTTATCTTCACCATGAACTACGAATACCTTAAACGGAGAGTCTACTTTACTTATCCACTCAAGCAGCATATTGCGATCAGCATGACCGCTAATACCCGGTAAATTCTTAATTTCCGCATTAACATTAATAGTCTCGCCAAAAAGTCTGACCTCTTTTGCTCCATTAAGAAGTGTGTGACCAAGCGTTCCGACAACCTGATATCCTACGAAAAGGATTGTACATTCTCCTCTCCAAAGATTGTGCTTAAGATGATGTCTTATACGTCCTGCTTCACACATACCCGAAGCTGATACAATAACTTTAGGCGATTTCTCCTGATTAATCATCTTCGAATCTTCAGAAGATACCGAAACTTTAAGACCGTCAAACCATATAGGATTGCCACCTTTTTTGACAATCTCTAAAGCTTCATCATCATAGCAATCCTCGACATTCTGCGTAAATATGTGAGTTGCTTCAACAGATAACGGACTATCAACATATACTTCGAAGTTCTGCATATCAGGAAGCATCTTCTCTTCTTTAATACGACGTATAAAGTATAACAGTTCCTGAGTTCTTCCTACTGAAAATGCGGGTATGACAACATTACCACCACGAGACAACGTCTCTCCTATGATTTCCGCAAGCGCCTTCGCAAAATCAGGCGGAACATTATGAACTCTGTCGCCATATGTCGACTCAATCAAGACATAGTCCGCTTCATTAATAAATTCCGGATTCTTTATTAATGGTTTATTTCCATGACCTATATCACCTGAGAATACGACCTTCTTAGTCTCATTACCCTCACTTAACCAAACCTCAATTGAAGATGAGCCAAGCAAATGTCCTGCATCCACAAAGCGTATTGATAATTCGTCACATATATCAATTTTTTTATGATAATCACATGATTTAAAATGTTTAAGCACATTTTCAGCATCTGTCATATTATAAAGCGGGCTTATCTCTTGTCTTCCACTTCGTCTGGCCTTTCTGTTCTTCCATTCTGCTTCAGACATCTGAATATGAGCACTGTCTTTAAGCATAATATCACAAAGCATTACCGTAGCTGTCGTTGCATATATTTCACCTCTGAATCCATGCGAATATAAAAGAGGCAACAATCCTGAGTGATCAATATGCGCATGTGTCAAAAGTACATAATCAATTTTTGATGCATCGACACTAAGTTCCTGATTCTCATATATGTCGGGGCCTTGCTGCATACCGCAATC
>JAIKVT010000042.1 GCA_024685495.1 Lachnospiraceae bacterium | reverse complement strand
TAACAACCTCCACATATTCCTTAGGTTCATGTCCGCATACGTTAACGATTATTTTCGTATCAAATCTTCTTAAGAATGGAATGTCCCTTTGTATAAATGTATCAATACCCGGATTTTGCAGTCCTATTGCATTGAGCATTCCGGATTTTACTTCTGCAACTCGAGGAGTGGGATTACCTTCCCAAGGCACATTTGCCACACCCTTTGTAGTAACGGCTCCAAGCTTTCCTAAGTCAACGAAATCACTGTATTCCATTCCCGAACCAAATGTTCCGGATGCAACAGTTACGGGATTTTTAAATTCTATGTCTGCTATTCTAACTGTAGTATTCATAAATATTCCTTAATTATAAAATATATGAGGTAAATATCCGCCTACAAATCTATCTCACCGGCCAAAAATACCGGGCCGTCTTTACATACTCTCTTATTCTTAACCTGACTGTGCTCATCAACTTCCTTAGTCTTGCATACACATCCAAGACAGGCTCCGATTCCGCAAGCCATTCTCTCTTCCATAGATACGTAACATGTAATTCCTCTTGCAACAGCGAAGCTTTTAATTGCGGAAAGCATCGGTGTAGGACCGCATGCAAATATAACATTACACGGAATCTCCGTACGATTAAGAAGTTCAATTACATTGCCTTTAATACCGACACTTCCGTCTTCCGTCGCAACATATAAGTCACAGACCTTTCGAAATTCGTCTTGGAGAAATGTCTCTTTATCTCTGTATCCCATAACGGCCGATGTCGTAATTCCTCTTTCTCGAAGAGCCTCGGCGCAGCCTACCATCGGCGGTATTCCGATTCCTCCACCCATTAAGACAACTTTAGAAAGCGGGTCTATCTCATCAATGGGAAATCCGTTACCTAAAGGTCCCATAAGTTCAATCTTATCGCCATCTCTATAGGTTGCAAATTCCTCAGTACCTTTACCTGCTATTCTATAGACAACTCTTATAGTCATCGCTTTAGAATCGATTTGGCAAATGCTTATAGGACGCGGAAGTATCTTAGTCTCATCGTGACAATACATCGATACGAATTGTCCCGGCTTAGCACTCATTGCAATATCGGTCTCTATTGTCATAGAGTAAATATTTGTAGCAATTTGAAGTTGTGATATAACATTTCCAATAGTCTTAGTCATATTATTTCCTTACATATTAGTCATTGCACATAAGATATGCGTCTTATTTCTATGCGTCTTTTTTCATGGTAACTTCCATCTGGTTATATGGAATTGTAATACCGTTCTCATCCAAAGCGTATTTGACGTCTTCGAGAAATTGCCAATAGGTGTCCCAATAAGTGTCCATATCTACGTACACCCTAACACATATATCAACTGCGCTGTCGCCTAAGTCTGATACGAATACTTTAATCTCATCGTCAACTATCCTGGTCGGTATATCAGTCGCAACCTTTCTTACTATATCCTTAGCAGTTCTTATATCATCTTCATAGCTTATGGGAAATGCTTTGTTAATCATCCTCTTATTCATATAAGTGATATTGGTAAGAGATGTGTTGGCAAGATTGCCGTTAGGCACAACTACGATTTCATTTTGAATCGTCTTAAGCTTTGTATAGAAAAGTGATATCTCAGTTACGGTTCCTTCGTTACCCTTAGTATCCTCAATAATATAGTCGCCGACTTTGAATGGGTGCAGTACCAATATTAGGACACCCCCTGCAAAGTTGGAAAGTGAACCCTGAAGTGCAAGTCCTGCAGTCACAAAAATCGAAGCCACTGCTGCCGCAACAGATGTAGTTGTAATTCCAAATAAATTAAGAATTACAACACCAATTATAAGATAGCCAAGTGCTCTTACAAGTCCGTTGAGAAACTGAATTGCACCTATCTCAGCCTTCTTTCTGTTGAGTGCTCTTGTTACAATTCTATTGACAACTTTGATAAGCCAGATTCCGACAAACCATATTATAAGTGCCAAAATTACTGACCAAAAAAAGCTGAGTGCTGACGGAAGAAATGATTCCAACCAGCTCTTAAATGCTCCGTCTTTTAAATTACTTATGATTGTAGTTGTTATTGTATCTGCCATAATTATTTCTCAATCTCGTGAATAAAAAGTCCGCTTCGAAGCTTCGGCTCAAACCATGTCGATTTCGGCGGCATAAGTCTTTTCGCATCGGCAACATCAAAAAGCTCGCTGATATCAGTCGGATACATCGCAAATGCCACTTTACAATCAGTCTTACATCTTCTCTCTAATTCCTTAAGTCCTCTTATTCCACCGACAAAATCGATTCTGTTATCCGTCTTAGGATCGTCAATTCCAAAAAACGGCTGCAAAATCAATTCCTGTAACAGTGACACATCAAGTCCCTTAACGGGATCGTTCGATGTATATTCATCCTTAATATTATAAAGTCTCCATTTACTTCCGTCGTAGAGACTAACGCCTCCCTTTTTATCAGGCTTAATGGGGCTTTCGCTTTCTCTTGAAAATGTGAAATAACGCTCTAATTCACTATACAGTTCATCTATACTGTGACCGTTCATATCCTTAAGAACTCTGTTGTAGTCCATAATCATAAGCTGATTATCGGGGAAAAGTACAGAAAGAAAATAATTGAATTCTTCTTCACCTGTATAGTTACCCTTGGCCTCTCTTCGCATTTTCCCGACCTTAACAGCAGAGGCTGCTCTATGATGTCCGTCAGCGATATAGATGCTGTCTGTATCAGAAAATTCCTGTCTTAACGTATTGATATCATCTTCATTATCAATAAGAAATACCCTGTGGCGCACGTCATCCTCGGATACAAAATCATACTCCGCACTGCCGCTTACAACCTTATCTACAATCTTATCCACTTCGCTTCTGTCGCGATATGCTAAGAAAATAGGGCCTGTCTGCGCACTGCATACATTAATATGATTAATTCTGTCTTGTTCCTTCGCCGCAAGAGTATTCTCATGCTTCTTAATAATATTATTGTCATAATCATCTATGGATGAAGCTGCTACGATACCTGTCTGAACCCGTCCATCCATTGTCAACTCGTAAATATAATAACAAGGCTTATTATCCTTAATGAAACGACCGTCACTAATCATTTCATTTAATATGCTTGCCGCTTTTTCATAAACTTTCTTATCATATATATCAATGCCTTCGTCGAAGTTAGTTTCCGCTCTGTCTATTCTAAGAAATGTGTTAGGCTTACCCTTAACTTCCTCTCGAGCCTCGGCACTGCTATATACATCATATGGAAGTGCCGCAATATCACTTGCATATTCTTTATTCGGTCTTACTGCCATAAACGGTCTTATATCCGCCATAGTTTCCCTCCAATTTCTCTAAACGCATACAAAGATATTATATCATATTTATCATATATGAGGATATAAATGTAATTAATAATATAAGTTATATTAAATATATCCTTTGTCTTAGCTGCTCTTTTTACCGTAACGGTTTCTGTTGTGACCTCAGTTATGGTCTCCGTTGTCGACTCAGAGTTTCCTCCCGGATTAACAGAAGGATTATCGCCGGGGTTATCTCCCGGATTATCTTTGCCCTGATCTTTATATGCTAAAGTATATACGGAGAACATATCAGACGGGAATCTTACTCTATATGTATCTTTGTTATATTCCGCTTTAATAAATTTCACCGTTCCCTGATGTAATCTGACTA
>JAIKVT010000027.1 GCA_024685495.1 Lachnospiraceae bacterium | reverse complement strand
GCATATACTCTTGTATCTAAAGAACCGTCGAGCAATGTCTTTGTGTTAAATTCTGTAGATGTGGCAATTCTGTCTACTTCTTCTAAAAGTGAACTAATCTCACTTTGGATTGCTTCTTTATCCTGCTGCTCTACGATACCGTTAGCAGCCTGAACTGATAATTCACGCATTCTTTGAATCATACTTGTAACTTCGTTAAGTGCACCGTCAGCAGTCTGTAATACACTGACACCGTCGGATGCATTCTGTGAAGCACGGTCCAAACCGTTAATTTGTGCTCTCATCTTTCCTGAAATAGCCATTCCTGAAGGATTGTCAGCTGCATGATTTATCTTAAGGCCTGATGCCAATTTCTCCATAGAAGCTGCCAGATAATCTTCGTTACGAAGTAACTGTCTGTTAGTAACTAATGCTGAAATGTTATTATTAATCTTCATATTCTCATACCTTTCTTAAAATCATTACAACTTGTAAACCTGCGATGTCTCTTAAAGTAAATCTATACACAACAAAAGTGCAAGTGGAAATATAATAACATAAATTATTACATTTGCGCTTCCTTGCACTCTTTTAGTTTTCCATTAGGTTTATCCTTAAACCCTTCCATGGATGTCTGCCGGATGGAATCCTTTCCATGCGGTAGTATTTATTTTTGTTACTATCTATATCGGCATGAATCGTGGAAGAGTTTAGTTGTTTATCAAAAATAGTTTTAAGACGAAGAAGTTGAAATAAATGAGCTCATTGCTTCTGCAAATGAACGGAGATTTCTCGTCTGAATAAGCACCTTACCTGAACCTGTAAATTTATTGACAATTCCTTCACCTGTTGTAAATCCAAATGTTCCTGATGCAATTGCCATATGATACTGTACCGTGCTTTCCCATGCAACAACATGGTCGTTATCGATAGTAAGTTCTCTATCAGGTGTAACCTCTAATTCAATAAGATCTCCGAATGCCGTTGCAAGTAAATCTCCCTGTCCTTCTGTCTCCATTACAAAGAGTCCACCTGTCTTAGCAAAAATTGCTTTACCAAGATCCTGTTTTTTCATTGTATAAAATACACTGCTGTCACAAGCTAAAAACACTCCGTTATTAAGTCTGTACTGTGTATCACCTACAGACAACCTGACAATCTTGCCGGGGATACTTGGTGACACGGCAATTCTTGCATTATTAGTTCCGCCTGTAGCTTCAGTGATGAACATACTCTCACCACTTGTCAAGCTTCTTCCGATTGAACCAAGAACTCCGCCAAGACCTTTTTGCTTAGCATTCATCTTACCTTCTATCGTAACATCCTGCATATAGACCATACATCCACGGTCCATTCTTATCATTTCACCTTGACTTAATTGTACCTCAGCAATAGGATTATCGCTGTCACCAATAATTTCGTATCTCATATACCTGCTCCCTTCTTTTTCTAATTATAATAAATCTGCTACCTCATATAACATCTTTCTTGTCTTCTCTATACCTAAGCAAGGATCTGTAATAGACTTACCGTATACTCCGCCGCCGATATCCTGTCTTCCGTCTTCAATATAACTTTCTACCATAAAGCCTTTAATGTGATTCTTAATAACATCACTGTGACGACAGCTGTGAAGGACTTCCTTAATAATACGCGGCTGCTCTAACGGTCTCTTATTAGAGTTAGAGTGGTTAGTATCTACAATTATACCGGCATTTACAAGTCCGCTCTCGTCATATCTCTCACATACATGGATTAATTCTTCATAATGGTAGTTTGGTAAATTCTCGCCGTGCTTATTAGTATATCCTCTAAGTATTGCATGAGCATAAGGATTTCCTTCGGTGTGAACTTCCCATCCTCTGTATATAAATGAATGACCGTTCTGTGCTGCTGTAATAGCATTGAACATTACACCGTTGTCACCACTTGTAGGATTCTTCATTCCACATGGAATTCCAATTCCCGATGCAACAAGTCTGTGCTGCTGGTCCTCTACAGATCTTGCACCTACTGCAACATATGCAAGAAGATCATCAAGATATTTATGATTCTCAGTATACAACATTTCATCTGCACACGCAAATCCCGTCTCTTTAACTGCACGCATATGAAGTTCTCTTGTTGCTATAATTCCCTTGAATAAATCCGGCTTCTTAGTAGGATCGGGCTGATGAAGAATTCCTTTATAGCCCGCACCTGTTGTCCTTGGTTTATTAGTATAGATACGGGGAACAATTAAAATCTTATCCTTAATATCATCCTGAATAGGACGAAGATCCTCAATATAATCAATTACACTATCTTCATTATCAGCGGAACAGGGTCCGATTATCATAACAATCTTATCTGACTTTCCACTGAAAATGTTTTGTAACTCCGTTACTGTATTTTCAACAACCTCGCTCATATACCCGGTCAAAGGATACATCTCCTTTACCTCCATAGGTACCGCGATTTTTCTTTCAAACATTGCATCCATCATTGGTTTCTAACTCCTTCCATATCACCTATTATCTTAAGCTTATCACATGTTGCTCCTAATGCATGTAGCATTCTTTCCTGATTTGCTCTGTTACCGTCACCGTCTGCTTCCACATAAAAATAATAGGACCAACTAAGTTTTTTATTAGGTCTGCTTCGTACGGCGCTCATGTTATATCCATACGCACCGATTACATTGATGGCCTTAGCTAAAGCTCCGGCCTCATCCTTAACCGTAAACATCAAAATTATATGATTGTTCTTAGCTTCTTCACTGACTGCTGCCATATTTCTTGCAAATACAGCAAACCTTGTGCTGTTATCTCTATCTTGTGATATGCCCGCATCAAGCACTTTAAGACCATATATCTCTGCTGCTTCTCTGCTTGCAATAGCAGCTAAAGTCTTATCGCCTTCTTTAGCAATCTGTCTTGCCGCAACTGCGGTATTACCAACTTCTTCTATTTCAACATTTAACTTATCTATAAAAGTCTCACATTGTGTAAGTGCCTGCGGATGAGAAATAACTTTCTTAACATCCTCTAGTTTCGCATCCTTTGTTCCAAGGAGACATTGCTCTACCTGGAATGTATATAATCCGTTGACATATAATCCGCCACCAAACATTATATCCATAACTGTTCCGACTTCACCTACGTAGCTGTTCTCAATAGGAAGAACGGCGTTATCGCATTCGCCTTTTTCTACAGCCCTATAGGCCTCTGCAAAATTTCTGTATGACACGATTTCCGCTTCAGGGAAAATTCTGCTTGCCGCTATCTGGGCAAATGCTCCGTCTATTCCGGCGTAGGCAATTCTTGCACCTTTAATACATTTACGTTGATACTGTTTAGACACATCCATAGTGTTTTGAAGAAACTCGACATAATAGTCCTTATATTCCTCGTCTATCAAATCAACATTTGTCTTAAGAAGGTTATCTTCACGATTCTTGTCAACAACAGGAATCCCTTTCTCCTTCTTGTAAGCTGCAATGTCACTTACAGCTCTCATTCGTTCTTCAAACAACTCTGCCATCTTAGAATCGATACTGTTTATCTTCTCTCTGGCATCGTTAAATGAATTGTCATTAATCATAATCTCTTCTCCTTTTTATGCTATAAAAAAACTCTGTTCCATGAAGAGAACAGAGTTTAGGTCACTAATTAAATGTTATTGCGGTGTTCTTTTGTCTGTCATATAGAAAATGGTGAAAAGACCCGGCCCACAATGGGCTCCGATTACAACTCCAAGTCCGGTAATTGTAATCACCGCGTCAGGATACACTTTAAGCAATTCGTCCCTGACATACTCTGCATCATCATAACAATCTGCATGATTAATATTAAATTCTATCTTTGAGCCTTCTTCCACATCATTCTTGATTGCCGCTATTATTGAGTTAAGTGCATTCTTTCTGCCTCTAATCTTAGCTACTACATCAAGAGTTCCTGCGTCAGGCACATATAATACGGGCTTTATTGAAAGTAATGTACCTACAAGTGCAGATGCATTGCTGACTCTTCCGCCACGCTTAAGCCAATTAAGATCATCAACCGTAAATCGATGAGCTATCTTAAGCTTATTATCTTCTATCCACTGTAATATTTCATCAAAACTCTTATCCTGTTCATATAAATCAACTACATGCTTAACAAGCATTCCCAATCCGCCTGATACACAGCATGTATCTACATTAACTATTGTAGCATTAGGATACTCTTCTTTTAATTCTTCAATGGCTTCATCGCAAAATCGGTAGGATGAAGAAAGCGGACGGCACATATCTAAAAATATTACATTCTTGCCATCCTTAACAAAAGGTTCAAAAAACTCACGATATGTAAAGGCGTTAATTGCTGCTGTTGTAAGAACAGCGCCCTCTCTCATCTGTTCATAAGTACTTTGTCTTGTCTCTTCCCTGCAGTCGTCCTCATATACCTTCTCACCGATTGTATATGAATAACTGATAAATGGAACTTTGTGTTCATCGAGATATTCTCTTGTAAGATCTGCTGTAGAAGCAGTTGCTATAATAAAGTCCTTCATTAGACTCATCTCCCTCACTTTTTTTAGTCCACCGAATAATATACCACAACTTAGTGCGATATTCCAGTAAATATAATAAAAATCCGACACATTTTTAACAATGTGTCGGATAATTTATTAAAAGCAGCTTTTTGCTTTGAGTATTTTTTGCTCTTTACACATTTCCTTTAATATAAGGTTCCAAGCTCTTCTATAAATGCTCTTGCCATTCCATATAACGATTTTGTAAGAACTCTTTGTGTCTCATTGTCCTTATCCATGCCTTCTTCTTTTGTAACCGTCTCGAAATCTACTTCCGAGCCGCTAAGTGTGAACGCATTGACATCGATTTTTTTATTCCATGAAAATGTTATATCAATACCTGCATCTGAATTCTCAGCCACAGCTGCTTGTAACGCTTCTTTCTTATTCTCAAGCATCTTTCTTGTAGATTCCTGATCACAGTCAACCTCACCAACGAATCCGCCGGCTTCGTATCTGAAGGATGCTGTAACCGGTCCTGTTTTATCCATGTCAAATGCGATATCCACTAGACCCTTTTCCTCTTTGCCACGTACAATTTTAAGTGACAAATTACCGACTTCGTCAGCTACCATAATAGGAATAGTATAATTCTCTGTTCTCTTAGACACTTCGCCAAGAGTCTTGATTTCAGTCTGGATAAGATGCATTCCTCTTACATCGATACTTCGAACATCTTCTTCGACTATCATGTTCTTCATCACATTTTCAGCCATCTCTTCAAGACGCTGCTCTGCCTCTGCCATGTCCTCCGGAGTCTTAACCGACTCGCCGTATTCATGAATAAGATTAGCAATTATATCCTGTATCTCATCTTCGAGACTCTCAGAATCATCTTCAATTTCCATTCCGACTTCTGCAGCATATGAGCCGTCCCTGTCAAGCCCAACCTGTCTTTTTGCTGCACGATTAAACAGCGTACTCATCATCGAATTACGATCTGAAAGAAGCTGTGTTATGGCACTAATGTTATTAGATGTTAGCGGCATATCGTTAGCTTCAAGATACTCTATAACCTTCCTGTCGGCGTTGTAATTTCGCATAACTTCTTCACGTCTTAAGTTATTATATGCATCGCTAAGTTGCTGCTCGTGCTGTGCAATTTCACCGTCCGAATCCATACGACCGAGGCGCTGTGACAACTGCTCGGGTGTAAGAGACATATACTGCTCTTCTCCGTTAAACTGCATCAATTTATAAGGAGTGAGCTTCTCTTCCACATTTCTCATATTGATAGACTGAATTGACATCTCAATCTGCTGTTCGATATTAAGACTGTCCTTATTAAAGCCCGTGATTCCGCCAAAGTTATCATCAACAGTATACTCTCTGTTATCATGCTTAGCCGTTCTTGTTGCTGTAAGAAGATTACGCATCGTAACCTCGGCTCCCTGATTAATAAGCATACCTATTGCGGCACCGTCAGCTTCATTAATCTGATGAATAAGTCTAAACATTCCAATAAAGCCGTCTCGCTCTTCCTGGGTAATTCCGTTCTCCTGCTCTAGCTTCCATAAGAATTCAGAGAACTTCTCATCTTCAGAAGTATTATCCATCTTATCCGTAATCTCTTGGGCAGATTGTAAGAGCTCATCCATCGTCATATCAAGAGGATTAAAACCTGACTTAATCATCTCGGTAACAACTGCCGGCTTTAGACTGTCAATCGTTCGATTTACCGTAAGGTCTGTCGCCTTAACTTCTTTAATAGACTCTTCGGTAATCTCCATCCTGTTATATCCAAGTATTCTGACAGCCCTCCTATTTTCTTCCGATAATTCCATCTCAAGCTCATTTAGAATATTATCTACATTGTTAAATGCTTTAGCAAGGCTGTCACCCAAATCACGACGAACCTCTGTAGCTGACGCATCATAATAATCAGATACCTTCGTAAACTTAGCAGAAAAAGCTGCCTGCGTTGTAACTTCACTATATGAAATACTGATGCTTGCATAATTACGAAGCGTAAGCGACACAGCATTAAGCGGTATAGCATAATCCGGCATCTTTTTAGACTTATTAACAGCGTCCATAGAATCTGCAAGATTTTGAACAGTCTCAGGTGTTGCTTTATCACCGAGCATCGTCTCTAAGAATTGCTGCTCTAATTCTTCAAGTGCATTTACGTACTCATTAAGCTGCATCGTATCTATTGATGTACCACGCTTAAGTAAAGCGAAGTTTGCTTCCGTTGACATCATAAGCTGTATTTCTACTAACTGCTTCTTATAAGTTACAGCCTGTAACTGTGTATCATTTGCTGCACTTGTTCCATTTGTTGCAGCTGTTCCACTTGCTGCTGCTGTTTGGGCATCAACATTAGGTGTCCCATTATTCGGACTGCTCTCATTTAGACCTTGGTTAGCATTTTCATTAACCGATGGCTCTTTTCCGATGAATTTGGCAACCATATTATTCCAGGCTTCCATCTCGTTATATGCATTGTCAGCGTTTTCGCTGTTAGAATCTGAGAGTGCCTGTCTTGCAACATTTCCTATAGTTATCGGCTCATTGTTACCGATCACTTTATCTATTGTATCAGCGTCAGCTTCCATAATTCCCTGATTGATTGCTTCGGCTTCAGCACGCGCCAAATGACCTTTTGCAAGAAATGCGTTACCCGGGCTTATCCCCTCTGCCATGGCATTTACAATAGTATTAACAGCGTTATTCATGTCATCCATGCTAAGACTTCGAAGCTCCTGCAAATTGTTAAGCTGACTTGGAGTAACACTGATTCTGTTACTTATCATCCAATAGCAATCCTTGAGATTATCTTCACTTGCCTCAAGTCCGGCCTGGTTTATAATCTCTTTAAATTGAGCTTCCATACTGCTTGTATTACCTGATATATCGATTGGCTCGGAAGCAGCCATGCTTGTACTGTGTGTACTTGCTTTATAGATATTATCGATAGTCGGTTCTAACTCATTGCTGAGCATATATTTAACTGTTTCATCAGAAAGCTTCGCACCTGCATTCGCATTTTCAGAAGAGACATTAGTCATCTGCGCTTTGATTTCATCTACTTCTCTAAGTGCGATAACACTATCCTGAACTGCTTTATCATCAACGGGAAGCTGCGCTTTATCTAACGCATTTTTTGTTAATTGTTCATAGGCGCCGCTTTGCTTAATTGCAGCGTCAGAGATATCTCCCATCATTGAGATGTCTGCTCCGCCTTTGGCCATAGCAATTCGAATCTTGTCGGCTATATCGACAAACTCTTTCTCGTCCATGTCTTTAGAATCGAATCCTAACTCTTCTATAGCGTTAAAATTGCGCTGATTAAGAGTAGATGCTGCTGACACATTTCCATCAGCATCCAGACCTTCTTCTAACTCATCCATTATCGTGTTGTTCGGATTATTATACGTGGAATTAGACATGTTGATAACACCCATCGTATCCTTCTCTATCTTGGTGTAATCCTCATGTCTGTTAGACTGATTGGTTGCAATCTTACCGAAGTTGCCGGCCATGTCTATTCCTATAGACGTAGCCTTGTCCTTATTGTTACCAATCTCAAGATTCGTTATATCGTTTATCTGCATAATTATCTCCTGATTAATGAGACTCGCCTATTATATTTTCGACTTCGTCGAAAGAGGCTCGTCGTGGAGTCACTTGCTTCGCAAGCAACAGCATATGCAGCATTCCTTTGCGTTAAGTCACATCCTTGTGATTATTCTATCTATTATTTCGGCAAAACTTATACTTTCCCTTACCCTTTCTTTGTTTTATTGCATTTTATAATCAATTTCGTGTCGCGTACAATAATCTCTTATCCACTTTTTCTCTGTCGATGTGCACTCCTTGTTAAACCTATGATAAGCCTGCGTTAACGTATTTTCATAAATCTCCATTGTAATAAAAGGCTTATTGACATCTTCCTCTCTTCTTATGAACATAATCGTCGTATCACCTTCTAATATTGCCGGGGCGTAGCCGCTAAGACAATTTTGCATATAGATGGCTTCCCTCCAAAAATCATTTATTGTCTGAGGATACCTTACGACATATCCATGATCTCTCTCCTGCCAATCAGGATTTTTCTCTCGAACTCGCCTTCTCATAATCTTATCATACTCTTTACGGTCTTTGCCAAGATACTTCTTAAGCTGACTAATGGTATTGTTTACTCTGATTTCATCGTTTGAAAACATCCTATCAATAAAGTCTTTATATATCGGATCCGTAACTCCTATTTCTTCATTTAATTTCTCTATAATTTCTTTTTTTCTTTGATCAATATAATCATATATATCTTTTACAAGAACACTTTGTCTTTGTGCTATACAATCATCATCAGACGGTCGATATAATTCCATCTGACTTAAACTCCATATTCTCTCGAAGCCTCCTCTGTGTGCTTCAAACAATCTTCCAACCTCAATTGGCGTCAGCTCGTTATCTATAAGAAATGTCATATATAAACACTGCGCATCATTAAACTTCTTTTTGAAAATGTTAGGATGCGAGGCGTTAATCTCCTTCACAAAATTTCGTGTCTCATCATCCTTTAACAGTCTGATTCCGTACCCGCAATTCAGACTTTTTAGAACATTCATCGACAGTCCCCCGAAGATATCGGACGGTTTAGTCGACAACAAATCAAGTTCATCGAGTTCATAAATATTAAACGCCAACTCATCAAGTCCTGCTTTATACAGTAACTCTTTAGCACTGTTTTTTCTCATACAATTGTAAATGTGATCGAGCACCTTCAATCGATTCAGGATATATCTTCTTAGATTCCACTCAGGGTGAAGCTTATTATAATACGCATATATCTCATCTAGTATGTCCGGATCAAATGCACATTTTACATTATTCAAACACTTCCTATGGAAAAAAATCTCCTCCGAAGCGGGCCAGGTGTATCCGTCATAAAATGTAAATCGACTGGAAATTCTTGGGTTATATTCAGAGTCGTACTCAATAAAAAGGGCATCAATATAAGGCGTAATTCTAAATATGTACAAAAAAGAATCGCCGTTTTTTGCATTAACGTGATCCCTGCTTTGACTTATGATTTTATCTATATCTACTTTGGGCGGTTCCCATAGATTTCGCTTCGGGCAAATCTCTAACATTTTTTCACTCCCTATATTTTAAGAAAAATGTTGTACAGCGCCTAAGCTTTTATGCAAACGCTATACAACATTTAATATTAAGATTTACTAGGCACAAAAGCCAATTGTTTTGACGTTAACCGTCTTCTGCTCTTCGATATCGGGTATGTCACATTCTTCGATTGTAGTAATCATCTTCTCAGTGATTTCAGATACCTTGAGTGCATTTACCCTGTTAGAAATGTTCATCTCTGCTTCATCGATAAGCTTTCTGACATATCGGCCGTTACCGAAGTCTGAAGACTGCATCGCATTTTCAATATTTTTACAAAGCTTATTAAGTGCCTTAGGCGTAATAGTTCTTTTTCTTTGCTTAACGATAAGCTTTGCAATGTCACGCAACTCTTCTTTCGAATAGTCGTCGAAGTCCACGTGGAAAGATATACGAGAACTCATACCGGGGTTGCGCTCTAAGAATTCCTTCATAGGCTCGGGATAGCCGGCAAATATTACTATAGTATCATCTCTGTGATTCTCCATCTCCTGTACAATTGTATTGATGGCTTCATCACCGTAGCTGCCTTTGTACCCGTCGCATAAAGAGTATGCTTCATCTATAAACAGCACACCGCCCTGAGCCTCTTTAAAGCACTTTTTAACAAGCTTGGCCGTCTGTCCAACATGATCGCCAACTAAATCTGCACGACCAAGTTCTTTGAAATTAGCAGTAGGAAGAACTCCTTCCCATTTTAAGATTCTTGCAAAGAGTCTTGCAACGCTTGTCTTTGCCGTACCGGGATTGCCGGTAAATACCATATGATAAGAGGCATCTTCTTTAGGAATACCCTTATCCATACAGATTTTTTTGAATTTCATATTTGCAACAGACTTACGGATTACATCTTTTGCTGAAGTTAAGCCTATCATATCTTCCAATTCCTTATACGGATCCTTAACTTCTAAGTCACTGTCATTAAGCGTACTTATATCTTCTTTTGTAATTGAGAAAAGCTCTCTTCGTCCGATACCTTCAGCGCTCTCTTTTCCCTCCATAATTCTTATGGACTGGTTCATTATAGCATCTTCTAAAAGATTTCTTACATATCTTCCATTACCGAAATCGTCGACATGCTGTGCTTTATCAAAGTTAGCATACGCCTCTTTAACTGCCGCTTCCGATGCCGTAAATCCTCTATCCTTAACCATATATTTAAAAATCTCGGTAAGCTCATCTACATCATAGTCAGGGAAATCAATCCAATGAGGAATACGACTCTTAAGACCTTCGTTTAACTCGAGAAATTCTTTCATTCTTTCCGTATAACCGGCAAAGATTACTATTACTTCATCTCTCTTTTCTTCCATTTCCTGAATAAGCATTGACACTGCATCATCACATTTGATTGAATATGCTTCGTCAATTAATAACACGCCGCCCTTTACAGCTTTAAAGCACTCCTGAACAAATATATCTGCTCCCATGCAATTAAAATCTGAACCGTTGCACACTTTAAATGCACCGCTTTTTAAAATTCCCTTCTCTTTAGCAATGCCCGCAAAAAGTTTTGCAACCGTAGTCTTAGCACTGCCGGGATTTCCCAAAAACGCCATATGCATACAACTGTTTTGATACTTCTTACCGAATCTGTGCTTTCTTTCCTTCTCGGCAATATCAGTTATAACAACTTTATTAATATGTTGCTTAACTTCGGTAAGACCAATAAGACTGTCTAACTTGTCTTGCGCAGATTCAGCATTTTCATCTCTGTCTAACGCAAAATCCTCTGAGATATTGTAATCGTATACATTATATACATTTTTGTTAAGGCACCATATCTCAAACTGATCATATGCCTCTAAGACATCTGTCTGAGTAAAAGAATCATCCGAAAACTCTGCCATAAACTCTTTCGCCTGATTAGAATACTTTGCATACTCAGATTGATTTATCAGACTTTTCATATATTTTACGGCTGAAGTCCTGTTTCCTGTTCCCTCTTTTAATGAAATAGGCAACATATACTTTTTAAGATTCGGAAGCAACTGGAATGCAAAGCCCGGCTTATCCATATTATAAGTAAATACAAAGAGGCATTTCTTATGATATTTTTTAATAAGCGATTCTATATGTTTACATGCCAATCCATAATCTAATACGTTACATCCGAATTTTTCAGTAAGATCTAACACAACTACACCGCCGAGATTATTTTCAATTATATCTTCAAGATAAGTGTGCCTATAGATAAGAGGATGCATGGATTTAACAATTTCCATACGCGGACAGGTAATACGTTTAGCTTTAATTAATTCCTGCATAAGTGTCTTAGTCATATCACCGGCGGCTTCTACACTTCTTGCAGAAATAATATAATGAGCCATATTGCCATTAACACCTGTATCATTTTTGTGACTTCTTATGTTTTTAATCTCGTTAATAAAGTCCTCATTATATAATGAGTAATCTGTTTTTCTATCTGTATCAACGATTTCCTCATCAAAATCAAATGCGTAGTCCGGCGTTTCAAATCCAAGGTTTACTAAATCATATACTACCAGCTTAGCACCCTTCACATATTGAGCTTTACTTACACAAATATATTCTCTTCTGGAGCTTTCTTCACAATTATTGTAAAAGTCAATCATAGTGATCTCATCAGAATGAAAACAAGATTTCTTGATTCCCGCAAGATTACAAATTTCATCCACAACAATATCGTAGGCTTGGTCATTTCTGTACATACTATCATCATATGCAAATTGTGCGAATAATCTTTCGTCTTCCTTTCTATACAGCTGCATACAAATCCCGTTTGGCATATTACGAAACATGTAATCGTTCAAACGATTAATAGCACCGGAGTAGCCATAACCATTACAATTTTTATTAGCAGTTTCCTGGATTTCATCGTAATTTACATTAATCAATAAATTGAAATATCTCATAAAATCCTCCTTCTAATAATTAACAAACACATTTACATTAACAACATTTCTCTT
>JAIKVT010000250.1 GCA_024685495.1 Lachnospiraceae bacterium | reverse complement strand
GAAAGAGTATGTATTATAGCTGCAATGGACTAAAGAAATAATGCCAATAATGTGTTATCATAAGATGTGATGATTTTGATTTGTGAAATGGGGATAATAATGGAACGAGAAATTGATTCTTTAATAGTAGAACATTTAGATAACGCAAAGATTCAGGCAAGGAAATACTATAAAGTATTACCTGAGGAATTAAGAAGCTTTATTGAGTTAGATGATTTATATCAGGTAGGATGCGTGGGGTTATATAAGGCAGCCAAAAGATATAAATCGACCGGTGAGGCTTCTTTTAGTACTTACTCACACTCGTATATCAAAGGAGAGATATTAAACGAGATAAATCATTATAGCAGTACTCGTGCAATACTTGTTGGTGAAAAGGTGGAAGAGTTAGATAAAGCTGATGAGTCTGTAAGGGATGATACGACTTCGTCAAAGATAGAAGATACAATGTCAGAAGAAGATAAGCTTAGAATAATTAAGGGAAAATTAAAAGAGATTGGTCTGACTGAAGATGAAACAATAGTCTATCTTGCGACTGAAGGAATAGGAAGAAAGAAAGTTACTAACTTAAGGGCGTTAGCAAGAGAACTTAAGACTCGTGAGATGAACATAAGACGAATGAGACAGAAGGCAGAGGAGAAGATAAAAGAAATAAATGTGGGAGGGGAAGATGAGTAATAGCAGACCTAATCAGGATGCTCAGTATATATCTGAGCGAAGAACGATAGATGTGTTAAATGTTCTTAAGAAGATATCAGATGAAGAACACCCCGTCAAACAAAAGAACATTTACGATAATATCTCTACGACAGAGAATAGGAATACGCTTTCTAATACGATTGATGAGATTTTGCAGGGAATTAATCCGGCTGAACATACAGGTGATAATGACGATAAGTATAGAATTAAGTTCGACGGATATGATAAGCCTTATGAAGAGAATCCGCTTGTTATTAAATCATTGATTAATGAGATCAAAAAAGAGATGAGGCATAAAGATGCTGATATAGAGGCATTAAAGGAAGAACTTGATGAATTAAATGTTCAAAAGGCTCCTTCGATTACTAATCTTTATTATGTTCATGATTTCAGTTATAAGGAGATGGATGAATTAATCGGCGCCGTGGTTCTGTCCGCATCAATTGCACCGGATGAAAAAGAAGAGCTGATTCGTAAAATTGTAAATACGGGCAGTGATTATTATAAGACACCGTTCTATGATAAAGCTCAAGGCAAGTTGAAATTTGATCCTTACAGTGCTTATAACAGAATCTACTCTAAGTCGGGTGAATTAGAGAAGCGTCTTGCCGAGAACATACAGATTCTCCAGAATGCACTTAGGTTATATACTAAGGTAAGATTTCGCTTTGGTTCGTATAATGTCGATAAGAAATATATTGCGGATGATGAAGAGGTTGAGATTACACCTTATTATATCGTTATCTATAACGATCATTATTATGTAATCGGAGCATGGGACAGCGGTAAATATCCCTGTCATTATCGAATCGATCTTATGTCAGAGATTGAGATTATTCGAGATGAGGATGATACTCCGGTTAACATGAGACCTATCTCTGATTGCAAGGAGCTTGTAGGACGTGAGTCTTGGAAGCCCGGGAAATATATGAGTGAGCATATCTATATGGCTTATAGCAGGGACGATACGAAGCCAAGACGCATTAGTCTTAAAATTCCGTCTTCTAATGAGAGCCGATATACAATTCTTCATGATTGGTTTGGCGATAATTTTGAGTTCAACAAATCGGCATCTGCAAAATGTGAAGAAGGATATGAAATCATTGATGTAAGGACATCGCCTACCATGCTCGTTCACTGGGCAATGCAGTATGCAGATTTTGTGGAAGTTTTGGATGAAAAAGTAAGAGAGTTAATCAGAGAAAAGATTGAGAATATGGGCAGGAAATATAAGGAGTAAATAATGCTTAACGTTAAGGATGTATTATCACTTGAATTTTATAAAAAATCACCTTTCCACGGAAGTATAGACGGACTTAGATATCGTATAGAGAAAAAAGAAGAAGACGATGTGACATCACTTCTTTGTACGACCTGGCCGGAGCCTTTTAGCTTTGATGCAACTGATGATAGTCTCAAGGAATACTATACAAGCAGTTTTGATGAGGCAGGATTAGAAGATATAGTGGATTATATCAATAAGAAGATTAGTTAGTATTAGATACACCCAACAATTTATCAACAGCCGGTTGCATATCGGTGTGGGCACGATACATTTTAATGACTTTTGCTTCGTGCGCAGTCGGGTGTATGACATCGGATGCATCGCAGTTTCCGAATACATAAGGAACATCATGAATGTTATAAATACTGCATAATGCCACAAGGCATTCTCCGTCGGGAAGAGCCTGACCGCTTTCCCAACCGTATACGGTTTTTTCAGCAACATGTTTACCATGTTCACCAAGTTTAACTACAACGTCTGAGACTTTGTAGTTATTCTTTTTTCTATAAAGTTTCAGTGCGTTTGCGATGCTTTCTCTACTCATATTGTTACCTCGTATTTTATCATAAGTATAAGCGCATCTTGCAGTCAAACTATTCTTAATATGTCAGAAATTATAGCGCAATAATTCTTAGAATATAAGAATTGATAACTGTTACAGGTTTATATTATAATAACAGGAGTTATGATGTCATTATTTTAATGCTTGTGACATAATGATAATAAATATCTGCGACATGAAGTAATTAAATGCTCGTAACATAAGTAATAAAATGTTCATAAACTGCGAGTGTGCAGTATATGATACATACTGAGAGGTAACTAACGTGATATGTAATAAATGCGGAGCTGACGTTCCCGACGTATCGAAGTATTGTATGTTCTGTGGAAGCAGAGTCAGCAAAGTCAATTATTATGAAGACAATAATGAAAAGAAGGATACTGAACGAAGGAATGTATACAGGGGTATTGATTTCGACGAAGGTGATTTGAAGAATAAGAGAACGGCCGGATTATTAGGTGTATTCTTAGGAGCTTTCGGAGTTCACAGATTCTATCTTGGATATACGGGATTAGGAATTGCACAGATAATCGTGTCACTTCTTACCTGCTTTATAGGTGGCGCAATATGGGGCTTTGTCGAAGGCCTTTGTATACTGTGTGATACGGCTATAACGGTAGATGCTAACGGTAATGAGCTGGAATAAATCCGGCTCATTTTTATTTGCAAAAATAATAAGTATTATTTTCTGAACAAACCACATATTTATTGTTATATATTTGTCGATATGTTAAAATTTACTATATATTATGATAATGGGAACGGGGTTTTAGACAATCTGACATATATCGGTTGCAGAGTTTACATTATCGCACGGTACTTTAAAAGTTTACATTAATGAAGGAGGGACTATGAAGGATTTAAAGCACTTGTATTATTTTGAAAAGCTGCTTGAAGATGCTCATAACGAACTTATTCGAGAAGCCGAGGATAAAGGAAGAAAGTGTCTCGCAACGGTATGTGAAAATGTACCCGAGCCTCTTTGCAACCTTGACGGAGCTTTTTCGGTAAGACTTAGAGCACCAAGATCAGGCAGTCTGGATATGAGTACCTATTATATGACAAGTTTTCTTTGTGAATATACTAGGGCACTTTTAGAAAGAGCTATGGAGGGAGGATATAACTTTGCCGACGGTATAGTTACTCCTGACGGTTGTACAATGCTCAACAGATGCATTGAGAATATGGAGCTTCTTAATACAATTGATAAGCCTGATTTCTTCTATGAATATATGGAGATTCCGATGAAGGCTGACGATAATGGTCTCGAGCTTTATAAGGTTCAGTGTACTAATCATATTCTTAAGCCTATGAAGGAGAAATGGGGTATAGATATATCTGACGAGGCTATAAGAAAATCAGTTGATGTTCACAATCAGGTATGCGAGATAATCAGAGAACTCGGTGATTTTAGAAAAGAAGAATATCCAAGAATTACAGGATATGAATTCCATATTATTACAATGGTTACATATGTAGCTCCTAAGGATTTACTTCTTGATAAATTAAAAGAGACTTTAGAGGAAGTTAAGACAAGAGAGCCGGATAAGACAAAGCACAGAGCAAGAGTTGTATTTGTTGGTTCCGAGATTGATGATGTAGACGTTATTAAGCTTGTTGAAGAATCAGGTGCTTATGTATGTGCCGACAGATTCTGCTATGGTTCACTTCCGGGAAGAGATCCAATCATCCTTAATGATGAAGAAGATGCTTTAACACAAGTATGCAGAGCATATATGAACAGAGGTCAATGTCCTCGTTACATGGATCAGCATAAGATTCAGGAACGTAAACAATATGTGGCTGAGCTTGCTGAAGAATATAATGCCGATGGTATCATTTACGAGCAGATGAAATTCTGTGATCCATGGGCTTACGAGAGAATGGTTGGTACAGTTGTACTCCGCGATGATTACGGTTATCCCGTACTTCAGGTCGACAGACCTTATGCGCTTGGTTCGTCAGGACAGATGCGTACAAGGGTTCAAGCTTTCGTGGAAAGTATTGAGATTAAGAAGATCCAGGGAGGTGCGAAATAATGGTAAAAGAAAAAGACAGAGGTGGAAAGAACTTAGGTAATTTTTATAAACCGGGCGGTAAAGTAAGAAAGCGTCGTGAGTGGCGTGGTGTCAAGGACACAATGTATGATTATTCAAGATGGTTAAATGTTCTTATGATTCTTGGTAAATTCATCGTTAAGCCACGTAATATCAAAGCGATGTTTCGTTACAGATGGATGGCTAACTATTTAGCTGTTCCCATGATGATAGACAGACATACACAGGGACTTAGAGGTGAGCACTTAAGAATTGCTCATACAGAGTTTGACCTTATCACCGATGATGTAGCTAAGCTTTTAGATAAATTATTTAAAGCAGATGCAAGAATCGGTAATAACAAGGAATATAATAAGAAGGTTCTTTTAGTTGATGAGAACGAGATGACAGCTCCTATGATGGGATTTCCGGATCTTGAAGTATTAAGTAGAGAGACTGCATCTACATATGTACCTGTACTTCTTAACCAGCATGCTATGGAGCCTTATCTTGATCTTATTCAGGAATATGGTATGCCCGGGGATGTATGCCCTATGCCGGCTGTTGAAGCTGCAATTTCAATTGCGGGTGATGCTCCAAGATTAGGTCGTGCAGCAGTACAGTGTAATACAACTTGTGACGGTTCACTGTTAAGTAACGGAGTAATATCTAAGAGACTTGAATTAGAAGACGGTGTACCTTGCTTCCAGCTTGCAGCTCCTCTTCGCCACAGAGAAGATGACGTTCAGGAATATGCAGCACAGGAAATTAGAAATTGTATTAAGTTCGTAGAAGAGAATACTGACGCTAAGTGGGATTGGAAAGCATACTTCGAATGTGCTAAGAGAGTTAACCTCGCTACACGTTCAAGACAGGAATGGCTTGACATGAATAAGACTGATTATCCTCAGGTATTCGGTTCTAACTTAGCACTTTATACAGAGACTAACTACATGGCTATTTGCGGACGTGTTCCTGCATTTGCCGATGCTGACAGAAAGATAACTGCTTTAGCAGAGAAGGCTTACAGAGAGAAGAAATTAGTTGCGAAAGAGCATCGTCACAGAGCTATTATCTGGGGCGTTCAATCACATTACTATTTTGATTTCTTAATCTGGCTTCAGAACTGCTGGGGAATTATTCCTCTTACAGATATGCTTTCTATGGTTAGTACAAGAATTCTTGCAGAAGAAGATACTCCTGAGAACAGAGAGCAGGCTATATATGATATGGCATGGCTACAGGAGAATATGATTATGCGTAACAGAACTCATGGTGGTTACAAAGTACTTCTTGATGAGCTTTGGGAATTTGTTGAAGAGTTTAATGCAGATATGGTTATCCTTTGGGAGCATATCACATGTAAAGCGTTAGACGGTATGCATGGTCAATTCGAAGAGAAAGCAAGAGAGAAGGGCATCCATCTTATGTGGGTACAGCATCAGTTATTTGATCCTCGAGTTGTATCAAGACAAGGCGTAAGAGATGATGTTAACAGATATATGAGAACTGTTATGAGAGAAGAACCTGTTGATCCTACTCTCGAGAATTTAGAGGATGAGAATTCATTCTAAGGATGGATAGGATGAGAGTTCATTCTGATAATTTAGAATTTGATAATTAATTCTAAGGATTGATAGGATGAGAGTTCATCCATACATTTTACAGAAATAATATACATAAGGAGATAGAAGATGAAATACTACGGAGGATGTGATTCGGGAAGTACTTATACAAAATGTGTAATCATCGATGAAAACGGTAAGATGGTTTCAGATGTTACACTTAAGAGTAGAATCAATTCAGTTCAAAGTTGTCAGGAGTCACTCGACAAAGCGATTGAGAAAGTGAGTGATTTAAAATCAGCAAAGGATTTGGCTTATCTTGTAGGAACAGGATATGGACGTAACAAGGTTCCGTTTGCGGATGAGAATATATCAGAGATTAGTTGTCACGCGATGGGCGTTCATAGAGCAGATCCGAGTGTTAAGGCAATTATAGATATCGGCGGACAAGACGTTAAGGGTATCGCAGTTGATAAGGACGGAACGGTTCTTAACTTTGCAATGAATGATAAATGTGCAGCAGGAACGGGAAGATTCTTTGAAGCGATGGCAAGAGCATTTGAATTGTCGCTCAGTGATTTTTCTAAGTTATCACTTAAGGCTAAGAATGTTATTCCTATTACTGCACAGTGTACTGTGTTTGCCGAGTCTGAAGTTATTTCATTGGTAGGTGAAGGAAAGCCTATGGATGAGATTGCAGCCGGAATCGAGTTATCGGTAGCTAAGAGATGTTTTGTAATGTCTAAGAAGGCGGGAGCAGTTGACAGTATAACGCTTACCGGTGGATGCGCGAAGAATGATGGTTTGAAGGAAGCTATACAGAAGGTTCTTAATCTTAAAGTAATAGAGCTTCCGATTGATCCGCAGCTTATGGGAGCATTAGGAGCAGCTGAATTTGCACGCCAGAAAGGAAGAGCAAAGTAATATGAAAGATATACAGGAGAAGATAGAGGTTTTAAATGAATACAAAGAACAATTAAGTTCTGTAAAAGACGACCTGGTTGGTGCGAAAAAAGCTAAGAAGTCCGGCAAGGGATTTTTCGGTGTGCTTCTTATAATATTGGCCGTTGTTGTGGGATTATTTGCTTTAACTTTTGTTGTATATATGTTTAATCTCGACATGAAATTAATGGCAGCTATGGAGCCTATATTCTTAAAGCACTATGATAAGGTTGAACGAGACGAGCACCTGTAAGAGATGCTTACTTGAATGAGACGAGCACTTATAAAAGAGGCTTACTTGAACGAGACGAGCACCTGTAAAAGATGCTTGCAAATTCTATACGGTATAATTATTATTAAATAGGATAAGCTGATATCAGCTTATCCTATTAAGTATGTATGAGAGAATGAAATGAGATTTAATAAGAGTTTAGGAAGAATAATTATATCTGCCTTAATCGTGAGTACTTTATTTTCGCTTAGCGCATGTACTACGTCTAAAGAAAGGCAGGAACAATTCAAGGCTGATGGTGTAGCGGCTTTAAATAAGGGAGACTATGCTAAAGCAGTTGAGCTGTTTAATGAAGCATTGTCATTTTCAGAAGGCTCAGTTGACGACGGTGAAATTGATATATGCTATTACAAAGCGGCTGCACAGGCTAATAATAACGATGCTAAAGGAGCGGCACAGACGTATACGGCACTTATGGAGTATGATGAAGATAATCCGTATCCCTGCTTTTTGCGTGGAAGCGTATATCTTAAGTCAGGAGAGAAGTCTGCGGCGATAGAAGATTATAAAGAAGCAATTAAGAGAGACGAAGAGAATTGGGATCTTTATATTGCAATATATGAGAATCTTTCTGCGATGAATTTTGAAAATGAAGCTCAGGAGTTTCTTAATATTGCTTTAGAGAAGAGCGGTGACTCTAAGGACGAGTGTATTGCAAGAGGACGTATGTATGCTTTAATGAAGCAATATGATGCTGCTAAGACGGCATTTGAGAAGGCTAAGGATAAAGGGTCTGAAGACGCCGATATCTACCTTGCTAATATGTACCTTGAACAGGGCAAGGAGAGTGAATGCGATAAGATATTAGAGACATATAAGGATAAAAGCGATATTAGCTCTCTTGCATGTAATGCTATTGCAGGTATGGAGATTAAGCGAGGTCATCCCGAGGAGGCTTTGGCATATGTCAACATGGGACTTGATAAGTTCAGTGTAGATAACAGAAAGGATCTTTTGAGAAACAGAGTCGCAGCGTATGAATATATGGGAAGCTTTAGTGAAGCTTTTACATATGCGACGGAGTTCTTACAGGAATATCCTAATGATGTCGATATGACTCGAGAGGTGAGTTTTCTTTCAACCAGAGTTTAAAATTTTTATGCAAAATGTACAAAGATTTTTTTAGTTTGATTAATGATATGTTCAAAAAAAGCCTGGATTTCTTTTAATATAGGCTTTTTTTATATTCGGAAAATCGACCATGGAGGTTTTTTTGTACTCTTCAAAATACTATATCTTGTGCCATTAGGTGTTGACGAAGACTAGATGTCGTGATAAAATACTTTTGCACGCGGTGATAAGGCACTCTTTATCACCGTTTAATAATCAAATAATACTTATAGAGGTGGGAAATGTTTGAAGTAGTTAAGAGAGATGGAAATGTAACGGAGTTTAACTTAGTAAAGATTAATGATGCAATTGCGAAGGCTTTTGATGCGACACAGAAAGCATATGATGATGATATTATTAGTTTGCTTTCTCTTCGTGTATCTTCTGATTTTCAGGATAAGATCAAGGACAACAAAGTAAGTGTAGAAGATATTCAAGACAGTGTTGAGAAGACATTAGAGTCTACAGGCTATACAGATGTAGCTAAGGCATATATTTTATATCGTAAGCAACGCGAGAAGATGCGTAATATGAAATCTACAATCCTTGATTACAAGGATGTGGTTAACAGTTATGTTAAAGTAGAAGACTGGAGAGTTAAAGAGAACTCAACTGTTACTTATTCAGTAGGAGGTTTAATCCTTTCTAATTCAGGAGCTGTAACAGCTAATTATTGGCTTTCTGAGATTTATGATGATGAGATTGCAGAAGCTCACAGGAATGCCGATATTCATATCCATGATTTATCAATGTTAACCGGATATTGCGCTGGTTGGTCCTTGAAACAACTAATCCAGGAAGGCTTAGGAGGAATCTCCGGAAAGATTACTTCAGCACCTGCATCTCATTTATCTGTATTATGTAACCAGATGGTTAACTTCCTTGGTATTATGCAGAATGAATGGGCAGGAGCACAAGCATTTTCATCTTTTGATACATATTTAGCACCTTTCGTTAAAGTAGATAATTTATCATATCCTGATGTTAAGAAATGTATAGAGTCATTTGTATATGGTGTTAACACACCATCAAGATGGGGAACACAGGCTCCGTTTACTAACATCACATTAGACTGGACAGTTCCTAATGACTTAGCAGAACTTCCTGCAATCGTTGGCGGAGAAGATATGGACTTCAAGTATAAGGACTGCAAGAAGGAAATGGATATGATTAATAAAGCATTCCTTGAGGTTATGATCGAAGGTGATGCTAACGGACGCGGATTCCAGTATCCTATTCCTACATATTCTATAACAAGAGATTTCGATTGGTCTGAGACAGAGAATAATAAATTATTATTCGAGATGACAGCTAAGTACGGAACACCTTACTTCTCTAACTATATCAATTCAGATATGGAGCCTAGTGATGTAAGATCTATGTGCTGCAGACTTCGTCTTGATTTAAGAGAACTTCGTAAGAAGTCAGGCGGATTCTTCGGAGCAGGTGAGAGTACAGGCTCTGTAGGTGTTGTTACTATTAATATGCCTCGTATCGCTTATCAGGCAACAAGCGAGAAAGATTTCTATGACAGATTAGACAGACTTATGGATGTAGCTGCAAGATCTCTTAAGATTAAGAGAGGAGTTATATCAAGACTTCTTGACGAAGGCTTATACCCATATACTAAGAGATATCTTGGAACATTTAACAATCACTTCTCAACTATCGGTCTTATCGGTATGAACGAAGTTGGTCTTAATGCTAAATGGTTACAGGAAGATCTTACACATGATAAGACACAGAAGTTTACACAGGATGTACTCAATCATATGAGAGAGCGCCTCTCAGATTACCAGGAGAAATACGGTGATTTATATAACTTAGAGGCTACACCTGCTGAGTCAACAACATACAGATTGGCTAAGCATGACAGAGCACAGTTCCCTGACATTATCACAGCAGGATTTGAAGGAGATACACCTTTCTATACAAACAGTTCTCATCTTCCTGTTGAGTATACAGCTGATATCTTTGATGCTTTAGATATACAGGATGATTTACAGACACTTTATACATCAGGAACAGTATTCCATGCTTTCCTCGGTGAGAAGATGGCTGATTGGAAGTCAGCAGCAGCACTTGTTAAGACTGTTGCCGAGAATTACAGATTACCTTATTATACAGTATCTCCTACATATTCAATTTGTAAGGAGCATGGATATCTCGCAGGAGAGACAACTACTTGTCCTCACTGTGGAGCACCTACTGAAGTATATTCAAGAATTACAGGTTACTACAGACCGGTTCAGAACTGGAACGAAGGTAAGAGCCAAGAGTATAAGAATCGTAAGATGTATGACATCGAGCATTCAATTCTTAAGAAGCCACATAAGAATGATAATGTTGCA
>JAIKVT010000212.1 GCA_024685495.1 Lachnospiraceae bacterium | reverse complement strand
TGGAGCCGTTACTACAAAGGGTGTGGCAAATGTGCCTTGGGAAGGTAATCCCACTCCTCGAGTTGCAGAAGTAAAATCCGGAATGCTTAATGCAATAGGACTGCAAAATCCGGGTATTGATACATTTATTAAAAGGGACATTCCTTTCTTAAGAGGATTTGATACGAAAATAATCGTTAACGTATGCGGACATGAGCCAAAGGAATATGTGGAGGTTGTTAAGCGTCTGGCTAATGAAGACGTAGATATGCTTGAAATTAACATTTCCTGTCCTAATGTCAAAGCGGGCGGAATCACACTTGGCACAGATCCTAAGATGGTTGAACTTATAACAAAGGATATCAAGGAAGTTGCAAAGCAGCCTGTTATTATAAAGCTAAGCCCTAATGTTACAGATATTACAAAGATTGCCAAAGCGGCTGAAGCGGGTGGCGCTGATGCGGTATCACTTATCAATACAATTACCGGAATGAAGATTGATATTAACAGAAGAAAATTCGTGCTGGCTAATAAGACGGGCGGCATGAGCGGTCCGGCGGTTCATCCCGTTGCGGTAAGAATGGTATATCAGGTGGCAAATGCTGTTGATATTCCTATAATCGGAATGGGCGGTATAATGAATTATGAGGATGCATTAGAGATGATTATGGCAGGTGCGACTATGGTATCTGTCGGTACGGCTAATTTTATTAATCCTAATGCAACAATAGAAGTTATAGATGGAATCAATCGTTATATGAGGGACAATAATGTCGAGGATATTAATGATTTGATAGGATGTGTACAATAGATATCTAAATGATACAATTTAAAAGTCGATCGGATATGGGAGATATCTTATGATGCGTAAGATTGGTCGATTTACAGCTTGTATATTACTTGTTGTCAGTATGCTCGTGGGACTTTGTTCTTGCAGCTGTTCTAAGACGACGGTAATTGATTCGGATGGCAGTACTCCAAGCGGAGACTACAAGGTATTGATTCCCGAGACACCGGGCACTGTCGTATATTCCGGAGAAGGAGTTACGATTGATGCAAGTAATGTCAAAGACGGATATGTAGCTGTAAAATGCGAAGCAAAACAAAATAAAGTAAAAGCTCAGGTTATGCTTGATGATCACAGTTATAATTATGATTTGACGACGGATAATCAGTATGAGATTTTCCCGCTTCAGATGGGTAACGGTAAATATAAAGTGAGAGTTTTAGAAAATGCCGGTGGCACGAGTTACACTCCGCTTTATCAGGCAGAATTTGATGTAACTATGGATGACACTAACAGGGTGTTTGTGTATCCGAGTCAGTATGTATGGTATACAAACGAGACGAGTGCGGTTCAAAAATCATATGAGATATGCAGCGGCCTTTCGTCTGACAAAGAGAAGGTGGATGCAATCTATGATTGGGTTGTCGATAACATGACCTATGATAAAGAGCTGGCTGCAAATGTTCAGTCGGGATATTTGCCGGATCTTGAAGTGACAATGCAGACTAAGAAGGGTATATGTTTTGATTATTGCGCACTGTTTTCTGCAATGCTTAGGGCTCAGGGAATTCCAACTAAGCTTGTTATCGGTAAGGTGCAACCCGAGGGAATAACTCATTCCTGGTCGCAGGTATATATAGACGGTAAATGGGAGTGGAAGGATACCACTATGGATGGTAAAGGTCATAAAGAATCCGACTACACAATGGAAAAGGAGTATTAATACATGAGTGATAAGAACATAATTGCTGAAGATGAAATATCGATCTTTTGTGAGCAAATAGCTATGGTTTTAAAATCCGGCGTTCCGTTGTACGAAGGACTTGATGCCGTATGCGAGAATTACAAAGATACTAAGTATGAAGAATGCTTTAAAGAGATAAATGTGGAGTATCAGAGGGGAAGTTCTTTCTATGATGCCTGTAAGAATGCGGGTGTTTTCCCTGCTTATATGTTACAGATGCTCAATGTCGGTGAGAAATCAGGTAAGTTAGAAGATGTTATGGATAACTTATCGAGGTTTTATGACAGAGAGAGTAAGATAAGCGACATGATTAAATCAGCCGTGTTACAGCCTTCTATTATGATGGTTGTGATGGGCGCTGTTGTACTCCTTTTGGTTGTAAAAGTGCTTCCGATATTCAGAGAAGTATTTAGAAATCTCGGTGCGGAATTTTCCGAGACGACTAATGATGTAATTAATGTATGTACCATTATTGGTATAGTTGTTTTAGCGCTTTTACTTATTCTTATTATCGTTGCATTTATATTCGGGCTCCTTCTTAAGTCTGACAAGAAGCAGTCGGCGCTCAACGCAGCGGGCAAGATTCTTAAGCCTGTTAACAGGGTAAGAGAGAAGGTCGCAACAGAGAGATTTGCATCTGTTATGGCTATGATGATAAGTTCGGGTTATAACTTAACGGAAAGTTTAGAAATGTCAGCCGATATTGTCGAAGATGAGAAGTACGTCGTTAAGATACATAAGTGTATCGATCTGGTAAATGCGGATACGGCACTTGGGAAAGCATTAGAAGAGGCAGAACTCTTTGATAAGTTAACACTTCGAATGATTCAAATCGGTATCACAACCGGACAGAGTGATAGAGCATTCCTTCGTATTTCGGAGATATACGCTAACGAAGTCGACACGCAAATCCATAATATCATTTCTTGGATTGAGCCGGTGCTCGTTGCTGTTATGACTGTACTTGTGGGAGCAATCTTGTTATCTGTTATGTTGCCACTGATTACAATTATTAGTAATATGGGGTAATTTATGAAGAAGAATCTATGGAAATCGTTCATTACACCGGTAGCATTTATAGCGGTTGTCGTTGCAATTATATTTTGGGCTACGTCTTTAGGCAATAAAGCCAGTACGGAGCAGGCGGATGTCTTAGAAGAAGCAATAAGGAAGGCATCGGTGTCATGCTATGCCATTGAGGGAAGATATCCCGAGAGTCTGAAATATATTAAGGACAACTACGGAGTATTTATTAACGAAGAAGATTTTACAATTAATTACGAGGTATTTGCATCTAACATAATGCCGAGTATTGAAGTGAAGATTAAAGGTGAATAATATGCGAAGACATTCTACACAAAATGTTTTGATATTTATTATATTCAGTATATTTGCAATCCTGTCTTTAGTTCTTATTGCTGTGGGAATTCAGTTTTATAATTCTATCTCCGATAAGGTAGAGAATAATTCCGAGATTAGAGCCAGTGTGTCGTATCTCGAGAATAAACTGAGAAGCAATGATTACGAGGGTGGAGTTGAAGTTGTTAAGATTGACGGTAAAGATGTAATCCTTCTTTCTAACGAAGGATCGGTATCAATGAAGACGGCAATCTATGTAGATGACGGTAAGCTTCAGGAATATATAGCTAAAGATAACGACATCAAACTAGGATATGGAGATACGATAACAAGTCTTGATAATATGAGTGTTGTTAAGGATGGAAATGTTATTAATATTACCCTTGATTATGATGGGGCACAGTACAATATAAGTAAGACTATGAATTCGGGAGTCCTATAGATGAAAAAGGTTAATAAAATTAACGCAGTACTTGTTGAATTAATACTCGTCATACTGTTTTTTGCAATTTCATCGATTATAACCATTCAATTGTTTGCCAAATCTTACAGCATCACTTCTGAGAGTTCTGCTAAGACAAAGCTTACAATGGTTGTTGAGAGTCAGATGAATGAGTACAGAAATAAGACGGCGCCTGAAGGCAACAGAGTACTGTATTATGATGATAAACTCAATATTTGCGACAAACAGGATGCTACTTATACGGAAGAGATTACAGCCGTAAATGATGATAAGCTTCCTATAGTTAATGTGAAAGTCAAAGTTGTGGATGCAGGTAATAATGACATCCTGTCTTTTGATACTTCTTATGAAAGGCAGGTGTAGGTTATGAGAGAATTCAGAGCTAATATGGGAACGGGATTTACAACAATTATTATGATGCTTGTTATTGTTGTATTTACAACTCTTGGGGTGCTTGCCTTGTCAACGGCTAGGTCTGATGATAAACTGTCAGATAAGAACCTGCAATTTGTATCGGAGTATTATGAGGCTGAAGGCAAAGCTAATGCCATTAAAGCACAAATTATACAAAAGAAAAATGAAGGTGTAATACCTGCAGATATTGCAGCTCAGATAGATGGTGTTACACTTCATGAAGGCAATATGGAATATGCCGTTAAAGTTAACGATTCACAAGTGATTCGTGTTACAATTAATGTAGCGGGCGTTGAGCCTAAAGTAACTAACTTCGCATTATATAATACGTCAGAATGGAATCCGTCTCAACCAATATCGGTATGGGCAGGATAGTAATAATGTTTAGGTAATGTATTTGGGAATAACACGTATGAGGAGGTTGTTATGAACATGAGAATTGAAGAAATCTTAAGAAAATCTGTAGAAATGGGAGGCTCGGATGTATTTATCATTCCGGCATCACCGGTTACGGCTAAATGTAACGGCAAGATGACGCCACTTCCCGAAGAAGAGAGACTTAAGACAGAAGACACACTTCATCTTATCAATGAAATATATCAGAAAGCCGAGCGAGATATTAACAAATTAAAAGAGAGCGGTGACGATGATTTTTCATTTTCTATAGAAGGAGTAGGAAGATTCCGTTGTAATGCATATAAGCAGAGAAATTCATATGCAGCAGTTCTCAGAATTGTGACATTTACATTGCCCGATCCGTCATTACTTAATATTCCCGACTCCATTATGGATTTAGCTGATATAAGAAAAGGTATGGTACTTGTAACAGGACCTGCCGGAAGCGGTAAGTCAACAACTCTTGCATGTATTATCGATAAGATTAATCATTCAAGACAGGGTCATATTATTACATTAGAAGATCCTTTGGAGTTTTTGCATTCTCATGATAAGTCAATCATTACACAGCGTGAGATTATGCAGGATACAGATAATTATGATACGGCACTTCGAGCTGCACTTCGTCAGGCACCTGATGTTATTTTGCTCGGGGAAATGCGTGATTATGAGACAATCCATACAGCCCTTACAGCTGCTGAGACAGGCCAGTTATTATTGTCTTCACTTCATACGGTAGGTGCGGCTAAGACGATTGACAGAATTATAGATGTATTCCCTGCAGGACAGCAGACTCAGATTAGAGTTCAACTTTCCATGGTACTTAAAGCCGTTGTATCACAACAACTCGTACCGACTGTTGACGGCAGTTTAATGCCTTGCTTCGAGATTATGAAGGTTACACCTGCAATTGAGACTATGATAAGAGATGAGAAGATTTATCAGATTGATAACGTAATATATCAGGGTGCGGATGAAGGTATGTGTACAATGAACGGAAGTTTAGAGAAATTATACAGAGCAGGAGTTATTACTCTTGATACTGCTATGGTATATTCAACCAATCCTGAACAGATGGGTAGGAGGCTGATGGTATAATGACTTATAAAGAAGAATTCATCAATTTTATGATAGAAGCTGACGTGTTGAAATTTGGAGATTTTACACTTAAGAGTGGACGTAAATCACCGTTTTTCATGAACGCCGGTGCTTATGTGACAGGAAGCCAGTTGACAAGATTAGGAGAATACTACGCTAAAGCAATTCACGAATGCTACGGCGATGATTTTGATGTGCTCTTCGGACCTGCATATAAAGGAATACCGCTTGCCGTAGTAACGGCAATGGCTTATTTTAAGCTTTATAATAAGGAGATTAAGTACTGCTCCGATCGTAAAGAGGCTAAAGACCACGGAGCCGATAAAGGCGGTCTTCTCGGAGCGTCTTTACAAGACGGAGATAAGGTAGTAATGATAGAAGACGTTACCACATCGGGTAAGTCTATGGAAGAGACTGTGCCTAAGGTTAGAAATGCCGCTAACGTTGAAATCGTCGGTCTTATGGTAAGTCTTAACCGTCTTGAAGTAGGTCTTGGCGGCAAAGTCAGTGCGCTTGATGAGATTAAAGACAGATACGGATTTGAGACTAACGCTATCGTTACAATGAAGGATGTAGTCGACTATCTTTACAATCGTGAAATCGACGGCAGAGTTATTATTAATGATGAACTTAAATCATCGATAGATGAATATTATGAGAAATACGGTGTCAGGAGTTAAAGATGAATAACAGACATAGACGGCGTAAATGGGTAACTGAATCTAAGAAAAATTCCTCAACAACAAGTATTACCGTCGCAATCATATCGGGCGTGGCAATAATTTACTTACTTGTATGTATTATTCTTGCGATTAATACGGGAGGTGAGGTTCCTAATTTTGTAGGAGCCTTGGGAATGCTTTTTTTCTTGGGAACAATTCCTTGCGTTGTGCTTGGAAGAAACAGATTTAAGATGACTAATTATAATTTCATATCCCGATTTATCGGAATCTTAATTCCGGCTATTGCCTTTGCAGCGTGGGGTCTTCTTTATCTGTTCGGGCTTATATTCGCTTAGATGAATCAGGCTTAATAAGACACGGGGGAATAAAGCCCCGACAACAACAAAGATTTTATTTAGGAGTTTTTAATGAGTAATAACAGACTTATGCAAGATAAGGATTTCTTAGAGGAAAGACTTGAACTTGCGAAGAATCGAATAAAGGAAATTGAAGGCGAGCATATGAATAAATATGCTCCTTATTTTGAGCATGTGGCAAAGCATCTTCTAAGATGCATTGATATATTAAATGATAAGCCTTCTCTGTCTGAGATTGAGAACAGTTGTATTGTTGAACTTACGGGTAATAATATATCCCTTTATTCGGACATAATTGAATATGATACGTCATACCTTAATCCGGATGTTACGAGCAAGCTTTTTTCCGATAAGCTCGGCGGCCAATATGCATTTCTTTATAATGAACTTATGGCATTAATTCCCTGGAGCTTCGACGGAAGGATAGATCTTGTTACGATATATGTTGAATTATTCTTGGAAATGTATGGAGTATACGTTGATGAACTGTGTACGGACAGCCCCGATATAGATAAGGCAAAGCACAGAAATAATGAATGTATCTACTGGTTCTATCATGATTATTGTGACATTTTCACTCTAAAAAGTGTAGAGTCAATATTAGATGACAGTGATAACGTAATTCATGATATCGTAATGAATGCCGATTTGTCTTCGACTAATTATCTGTATGCTTATGGTGTCAATATATCTGATAATGATATTGAATTTGCTGAATATACCAATTCTTTACCGGATGAAGACATCGATGACATAGCTAACTGTTATGTTAACGGCTTTATTAAGGGCTTTGAGATGTCAGGTAAGGATATATCGAAAAAGTCTATTGTCAAAATAGAATTTCCGATTGGATTTGAGAGAGTGGCAAGAAGAAGTGCCAAGTTATTTGAAGATAATAATTTAAAGCCTGTCTTTGCACGTGACGGTGTGTTTTCTTTTGACGGAGGAGCAAAAAGTCGCGGAACATATCTTAGTTCAATGAATAAGCAGTGGATATACGATCATAAAAATGACAAAGGCTATTACTTTGATAAGAGATTTTATAACAGAAGACTTGAGGCTTTAGAAGAAGCATTTAAAATGTATAAAGATAAGGCGGCCGTATTCGCGGGTCCCGCTGTAATAGAGACCTTCGGTGAAAAAGAGTTTAAGCCGGTAAATAAAGACAGTGCATATCAGTTTACCGATAAGCAGAATAAATGGAATGTCGAATATATGTCTAAGGCAGGTGCAATTAATAATGAATATCTGCCAAGAGACGAATACTCATTTACCATAATCGCATTTCCAATCCCTGAGATTGGCGATGAAGAGTTCTTCAAGACGATATTTGATAAGACCATGGAACTTAATACGTTAGATTATGATAAATACCTTAGGATGCAGCAGCTTATAATTGACATTTTAGATAAAGCGAAATGTGTCCGTATATTAGGACAGGGTGGCAACAAGACGGATATAACGGTTAACTTACATAAGCTCGACAATCCCAACAAGCAGACTAATTTTGAAAACTGTGTTGCGGATGTTAATATTCCGGTTGGCGAGGTGTTCACATCTCCCGTACTTAAGGGTACTAACGGAACGCTTAATGTAAGTCGTGTATTTTTAAACGGACTTGCTTATAACGATTTGACTATAGAAGTTAAGGACGGAATGGTAGTCGATTATACCTGCTCTAACTTTGATGATGATAAAGAAAGTAAGAGGATGATTTTTGAAAATGTGTTATATCGCCATGAAACCCTTCCTATAGGAGAGTTTGCCATAGGAACGAACACGTTAGCTTATAAGATGGGAAGAGAATACAATATAGAAGCTAAGCTTCCTATTCTTATTGCAGAAAAGACAGGTCCTCATTTTGCATTCGGTGATACATGCTATTCTCATGAAGAAGAGAATAAGACATATAATCCTGACGGCAAAGAGATTATCGCAAGAGAGAATGAATGCTCGGCACTTAGAAATGAAGATATAAGTAAAGCATATTTTAATTGTCATACTGATATAACATTGCCGTTTGAAGAGCTCGGACTTATCGAAGCCGTATTGGAATACGGAGATACCGTTCCTATTATTAAGGACGGACTGTTCGTAGTAGACGGATGTGAAGAGTTAAATAAACCGTTGATGTAGATTCAATGTGTGTTATACTATTGTTTGCTAAAATAATAAAAAAGGAGATAGATTATGCCTAAAGTAAGTATAGTAATGGGAAGCGATTCAGATATGCCGATAATGAGCAAAGCGGCTGATATTCTGGATAAATTCGGAATTGATTATGAGATGAGAATCATATCGGCACATAGAGAGCCTGATATATTTTTTGAATATGCTAAGACTGCAAAGGACAGAGGAGTTAAGGTTATTATCGCAGGTGCGGGCAAAGCTGCACATTTACCGGGTATGTGTGCCGCATTGTTTGACGGTCCCGTTATAGGAATTCCAATGAAGACATCAGATCTTGGAGGAGTTGATTCTCTTTACTCTATCGTACAGATGCCAAGCGGTATCCCTGTTGCAACCGTTGCAATTAACGGTGGAATGAATGCGGGAATTTTGGCAGCTAAGATTTTGGCAACTTCAGATGATGAGTTATCAGGTAAGCTTAGCGATTATTCTAAAGAGATGAAAGAAGGCGTTGAGGCTAAAGATTCTAAATTGCAAAAAGAAGGTTACGAGGCTTTCTTATAGGAGGAATATATGGATTATAAATCATCAGGTGTAGATATTGAAGCGGGATATAAGTCTGTAGAGCTTATGAAAAAAAGCGTCAAGGAGACGATGAGACCGGAAGTTTTAGGAGGGCTCGGAGGATTTTCGGGAGCATTTTCCATGGCAGGAATTAAGGATATGGAAGATCCCGTTCTTTTGTCGGGTACTGACGGCTGCGGAACGAAAGTTAAACTCGCATTTATAATGGATAAGCATGACACAATAGGAATTGACGCAGTTGCCATGTGCGTTAATGACGTTGCTTGTGCGGGTGGTGAGCCACTTTTCTTCTTAGATTATATCGCATGCGGTAAAAACTTCCCCGAGAAGATAGCAACTATTGTAGGTGGTGTTGCTGAAGGCTGTAAGCAGTCAGGCTGTGCGCTTATCGGCGGTGAGACTGCAGAACATCCGGGACTTATGCCACAGGACGATTACGACTTAGCAGGTTTTTCCGTAGGCGTATGTGACAGAAAAGATATAATTACAGGTGAGGATATTATTGATGGCGATGTGCTTATCGGTATCGCTTCAAGCGGTGTTCACTCTAACGGTTTTTCCTTAGTTCGAAATGTGTTTGAGATGACAAAAGAAAGTCTTGATACATACTATGATGAGCTTGGTGAGACACTCGGTGAAGCACTAATCAGACCGACTGTTATCTACGTTAAGTCGCTTAAAGCCATCAAAGATGCAGGTGTTAAGATTCATGGTTGTTCGCATATTACAGGCGGAGGATTTTATGAGAATATTCCCCGTATGCTTCCTGATAATGTGACAGCAGTGGTTAAGAAGGATTCTTACGATATTCCACCCATTTTCAAGCTGATTCAAAAGACCGGTGATATTAAAGAGGAAATGATGTATAACACATTTAACATGGGTCTTGGTATGGTGATATCAGTAAGTAAAGATGATGTTAAGACTGTAATATCTGCAATAGAAAGTGCCGGTGAGAAGGCCTTTGAAGTGGGCTTCATTAAGAGCGGCGATAAAAGTGTTGAGTTGATTTAGCATTATATGAAGAGCGGCGATAAGAGTGTTGAGTTGATTTAGCATTATATGAAGAGCAAATCATATAGGTCAATTTACCAAGGTAATTTGTAGATATATTGAAGATTTAATCCGGGAGATAATAATGAGAATTGTAGTACTTGTATCAGGTGGCGGAACCAATTTGCAGGCCATTATTGATAGAATTAAAGACAACACAATAACTAATACCGAGATAGCAGAAGTAGTAAGTAATAATCCTAACGCCTACGCTCTTACCAGGGCTAAGGATAACGGTATTTCGGGTAAATGTATTTCTCCGAAGGATTTTGACAGCAGAGACGAGTTTAATAAAGCACTTGTTGATGAAATGGACAGAATAAATCCGGATCTTATTGTGCTTGCGGGATTTCTTGTTAATATCCCGGCTGAAATGGTTAAGAAATACACAAGAAAGATTATCAATATTCATCCGTCTTTAATCCCGGCGTTTTGTGGCAAAGGCTTCTATGGATTAAAGGTTCATGAAGGGGCATTAGAGCGCGGAGTCAAGATTACAGGTGCAACAGTACATTTTGTAGATGAGGGAACAGACACGGGGCCAATTATTCTACAAAAGGCCGTAGAAGTATTAGACGGCGACACACCAAAAATATTACAAAAAAGAGTAATGGAACAGGCCGAATGGGTGATTTTGCCGCAGGCTATTGATATGATTGCTAACGGAAGAATATAAGATAATTTGTTAATACTATAATAATGATGTATAAATAATTCTTCGTAAAATTAAGGTAAAAGGAGATAATTAATGAAAGTATTGGTTGTAGGAAGCGGCGGAAGAGAACATGCAATATGTATGGCAGCGTCACAGTCAAAAAGAGTAGATGAGTTATATTGTGCACCGGGCAATGCGGGTATATCCGAGGTTGCGAAGCTTGTGCCGATTAAAGCTATGGAATTCGATAAATTGGCTGATTTCGCAGCTGATAACGATATTGATTTTACTATTATAGGAATGGACGATCCTCTTGTAGGCGGAATCGTAGATGTATTTAATAAGCGTGGACTTAAATGCTTCGGTCCTGATAAGAAGGCAGCTATATTAGAGGGCAGTAAGGCGTTTTCAAAAGACCTTATGAAAAAATATAACATTCCAACAGCAGCGTATGAGAATTTCGACAATGCTGATGATGCAACAGCTTATATTAAGAAGGCTAAGATGCCGATAGTTCTTAAGGCCGATGGCTTGGCACTTGGCAAAGGAGTTCTTATCTGCAATACATTAGATGAAGCTTTAGAAGGCGTTAAGACTATTATGCAGGATAAGAAGTTCGGTGATGCCGGAAGCACTATGGTTGTGGAAGAATTTATGACAGGACATGAAGTATCCGTGCTTTCATTTTGCGACGGTAAGACAATTAAGATTATGTCTTCTTCTCAAGATCATAAGAGAGCGAAAGACGGTGATACGGGTCTTAATACGGGCGGTATGGGAACCTTTAGTCCTTCGCCGTTTTATACGGATGAAGTTGATAAGTTCTGTAAGAAGAATATATATCAGGCTACCGTTGATGCAATGGCTAAAGAGGGAAGAGCATTTAAGGGAGTTATCTTCTTCGGACTTATGATAACTGAAGATGGTCCGAAGGTGCTTGAATATAATGCGAGATTCGGAGATCCCGAAGCACAGGTTGTTCTTCCGCGTATGAAGAATGATATTATCGATGTTATGGAAGCTTGCGTAGACGGAACACTAGATAAGATTGATTTAGAATTTGAAGATAATGCTGCTGTATGCGTAGTTCTTGCATCAGACGGATATCCCGTATCTTATGAGAAGGGCTTTAAGATCAGCGGCTTAGATAAGTTCGATAATAAAGAGTATTATTGCTTCCACGCAGGCACAGCCTTTGATGATGACGGTAACTTCATTACTAACGGCGGAAGAGTGCTTGGTGTCACTGCTAAGGGCGAGGATCTTATTACTGCACGTAAGAAAGCATATGATGCTACCGATTGGATTCAGTTCGATAACAAATATATGAGACATGATATTGGTAAGGCAATTGACGAAGCGTAATCTGATAAGTCAATTTATAGATATTGGAATAATTTTATAGAATTATATTTTAGAAAGACTTTATAATAGAAAAATATTGGAAACTCCTTGGGAAACTTTAGTTTTCTAAGGAGTTTTTTAATGGATTTTTTTAGAGTGATTTTGAAAGAATTATAGCTTCAAAATTCCGGATAAATTGTTAATAAATTATCGACCGAATCGGATTATATTCGTTAAAAAAATATCGTAGAAACTATTATTAAGTGTTAAGTTTTTGCCAAATGAAATGTACTGAAAACTGTGCAAAATCGGCACTCTAATACACACTTGTCCATAATTGTCGTTTAATTAAAAGTTTTAATAAAACGAAAAAATAGACATTTTTACCAAATTTTTTTTTGGCTTTAAAATTGTATTTACAGACCAAAATTCAGGGTATATAATTTGAATTGTAAGGGAGTAATTCTTGGAAACTTATTGGGGATTTCCAAGATGTATGTAGGTATTTTATTTAATAGGAGGGTTATAGAAAAAATGAATTCGAGAAAAAGAGTCCTTGCAGTAGCACTTAGTTTAGTAATGGCAGTAACAGCTTTTGCATTTGCAGTTCCATCTAATGCAGAAGCAGCATCTAAAGATACTTCTAACATGCAGCTTGACGAAGCTGTTGACTCACAAGGTAACGTATATGTTTCAGAAGAAGCAGCAACAGATGGCGAAAATGTAACAGCAGAAGTTGAAGAAGGTTTAGCTCAGGATTTTGAACTTTATGCATTATCAACAGATTATAATGACAAAGTTTTCTCACAGATTATTAGCGATGTAGTTAATCAGAATACAGTTACTTATGACAAAGCTTCTGAATTAGCAAGAATGGTTAATCTTGGATATTCATGGCACAACAGTGTAGGACCTATTTCAATATCTAAGGCAGTACTTACAAAGGAAAATACTTACACAACAGGCTGGTTATGGAACAAGAGAACAGTTACAGAGACTTCTACAGATGATGTATATGTTGTAGGAATGTCAGGAACTGACCCCATAGCTCTTAATTCAACAACCGGTGTAGTAACAGACTTATTATCAGGCTTTGAACAAGATAACTTATATGTTAGAAATATTAAGAAGGTAATTTTCGAGAACATCCCTGAAGGATCTAAGCTTATCGTTTCAGGACACTCACTTGGTGGAATGGTTTCACAGCAGATTGCAGCAGATGCAGATATCAAGGATGCATATGAAGTAGTTAACGTTGTAACATTTGGTTCACCACTTCTTAATGGTGTTGCAAGAGAAGGCCAAGTACAGAGATTAGGTGATACTTCTGACGTAGTACCAATCTTAAGTGTTAATACATTTAAGCACATTCTATGGCAGGTATTCGGACTCAACAGAGAAGATGGAGGATACTTCGGAAGATTCATCACAGCACATTGCCAGAGTTATCAAAGAGATGATGTTTGGGGTGGCTATGATGTAACAGGAGTTAAGGGCGGTAACGCTACATTAACAGTAGATTACAGCACAACACAGTTCTTCTCATCACCAATTATTATTACTAAGTAATAATAGACAATTTAATATTGAGAATTAAAAGCAGCAAGGATTATATCCTTGCTACTTTTTTTGTATATTCATTTAACCTAAATCCTTTTTGAGATTCTTTTTTATTTCGGCAACCTTATCTTGCATGTCTTTTAGTTCATCATGATTTAAATCTGTAAGATGTTCTAATTTATCAAGGAATTGAGTAGCTGTAATTCTTTCCTGAGTTGCTACAACTTCCTGGTAATGTGTTACAACCACACCTGACATAATAGCCATCCAGGTAAGTGAGTAGAATGTGATATATACCGTAAGGATCTTGCTTAATGTTGTTGTAACAACTAAGTCCCCGAAGCCTATTGTTGTAGATGCAACAATGGTATACCATAATGAATCTCCGTATGTATTGATGTTAGGCTCGTTAATCATAATTATCAGAGCAACAATTAAAATACTTGCAAAATAACCGATGGTTAGTTTTTCGGCATTACATCTTCTTATTACTTTCCATAACAGTCTGAGTTTTCTCATTTATGCCTCCTTTACTTATAAAACTTTCATTATTTTGTTAAATGTATAATAGCATATTTAATAATATAGGTTAACCAATATTTGATTATGAATAACTAGTGGTGTATAGTGTTTATGGATGTTTTTTAGAATTGTAATATTATAAGAAAGCAGTAAAGATTACAGATGGGAGCAGTGGCAAAAAAAACTGAAAAATCAATAGCGAAAAGTTATCTTGATATAGATATCAAAGAAGGTTATATTATGTATGCTGAGCTGATATTGATATCAGTATTTTCTGCCGGAATCTTATTCCCTTTTGCTTACTATAAGCTTACTCAGAGGTTGTCGGAGCATACATTAATTGATGGTAGGAAGATAGTTTTTGTCGGTCGATTAAGAGGAGTATACGGAGTCTTTATTCTTGGTTTACTTTCCTTAGCTTTTGTTATTGGTTTAGAGTATGTACTAAAGATTTTAATAACCGGTAAATTGGCTGTCAGATTAGCACATATGATAATTGCTGGATTGACATCCCTTGTATTTACGACAATTATTAGGACAGGGCTTTGGAGATGGCGTATGGAGAATACGCATTTTGCAGATTCTGATTGTAAAGAATCCGTATTATTATTAGACGTTGTCAGAAGCGTGGAGATATCAATTATTAAATGGTTTATTACATTTGTTACTTTGACAATTGCTTATCCTTATATCTATTATCTGATGGCGGATTATTATACCAATAGGACTCAGATAGATAAAGAGCAATTATTGTTTACGGGCAAGCGTCGTGAAATATTTAAGATTTATTTTATAAACCTTTTGTTTTCGATTATTACACTTGGAGTTTTACTTCCGAGACAACTTTTTTTGATGAAGGAGTGGACTGTAAGAAACATTCATTTAAATGATACCGAAGGCGTTAAAGGAAGACGTCCGACATGGTTTGAAGTAATGTTTGATGAAAAGGTTGATAAATTGATGAATATTATTAAAGATAAGTTCGATAGTTTCAGAGATAGGATTAATAAGAATAAATAGAAAATAAGATAAATTATATATAAACAGCATAATACATAATTCATAAAAAGGGGAGATAAGATGAATTGCGAAGTGTGTTACAGACATTGTAATATCAGAGAAGGAGGTACAGGATTTTGCGGTGTAAGAACCTGTAAAGACGGAAAAATTATTTCCACGAACTACGGTAAAATTACAGCCGCTGCATTAGATCCGATTGAGAAAAAGCCACTACATATGTTTATGAGTGGAAGTATGATTTTTTCTATCGGCTCATACGGTTGTAATCTTCGTTGTCCGTTTTGCCAAAACAGCGATATATCCTGGGGACGAGAGGTCAAATCTTTTGAAAACAGAACACAGATAATAACACCTGAAGAAATTGTTGCTAAAGCAATTGAACTTAAGTCAAAGGGCAATGTTGGAATAGCATTTACATATAATGAACCGCTTATCGGATATGAGTTCGTTAGAGATACGGCAAGGCTTGCCAAAGAAAAAGACCTTGTTACCGTTCTTGTTACTAACGGAACAGCAAGTGAGAAAGTTGCAAATGAAATTACGCCGTATATTGATGCTATGAACATTGACATTAAGGCTTTTTCGGGTCGGTTTTATAAAGATCTTATTAACGGTGATTTTGGCATGGTCAAAGATTTTATTAACAGCAGTGTCAAGTCATGCCATGTTGAACTTACCAATCTGATTATTCCCGGTGAGAATGACAGCGAGGATGAGGTAAGAGAATTGAGCAAGTGGATACATTTTCTTGAGATAAAAGAAGGCAAGAAGATTCCGCTTCACATTACAAGATTTTTCCCGACATTTCATATGACAGACAGGGGAGCAACTTCGGTAGATAAGATTTATCGCTTAGTCGAAGTGGCATCCGAGAATCTGGAATATGTTTTTGCGGGAAATGTGTAGAGTAGCCTACTTAAACTGATTTTGGCTTTCGTCGTAAGTATAATTAACCTTTGATAAGGCTTCGATAATTTCATTTTTATCGAAGTCTTTATCTTTGCATAAATTATCTAAAGAAGAATATTCGTCTCGTAGAGCAGTATTAATTACAGATAAAAGTATGATTGGATCTTTTGGTAAAGTGTCTCTCATATTATTCCTCCTTAGACATCTTAGTTAATATATCTTCAAATAGTCTTTTTAACATAATTGCACCGATTATTCCGATGGCGCCCTGCAGTAAATTGCCGACAACTTCTTCTAAGCTTGCAGCAAATACATTTTCTCCGCCTGTAAGGTGTAAGATTAACGCGCTGTAGAAAAAATATCCCACAATCATGATGAGTTCACATACTAAAAGAAGAGCAACAAGCTTGGCGTTGCTTTTACATTTCTTATACATCAAACCCGCTAACATAGCCATTAACGCTTTAATTATCAAAGTTCCGGGTGCATAGATTGCAACACCTGCAACTATGTCACATACGGCTGAACCTATACCGGCTGCAAGTGCTCCGTATACGGGACCTAAGATAATTCCGGCAGCGAGAACTGCACAATCACCGATGTTGATATAGCCTCCGGTGGGTGACGGAATTCGAATAATTATTGTCATTACGAAGACTAAAGCGATAAATAAGCCTGTAAATGCAAGTTTTTTGACAGGGGTGTTAATTTTTTCATTCATTTTATTAATTCCTTTAAAACTCTATAATTTGTATCTAAAAAGTGATTCTTAGGTTATTAAACACAATACTGTGTATTTCAAGCATAAAATGATTGTATTGTATACAATACAATAAGCAATTCTAACACTTTACACAGTACTTTTCAATTGCTAAAATAAAGGATGGCGCATAGTATTTTAATAAGAAGAAATGTGCATTTGGGAGATGTCTGATGAAGAAAAGATTACTTATTTCAATAGTTGTTATTTCGGTTGCGGCCCTAGCGATAGTAGGTGGTCTTTTTGCGTATCAGCATTTCTTTGAAAAGAGTGATTTAAACAGTGATAATCAAGCGTCGGAAAGTAGCGCTAAGGAAGAAGTGAATACAACTGTCGCAAAGCCTGAACCTGTTAATACATCTTTGATTTTTACGGGTGATGTTTTGCTTAGTGAATATGTGCTGTCTAATTATAACAATAAAGGAATTGAAGGTGTTGTATCGTCGCCTCTTCGAGATAAAATGGTTAATGCTGATTTTACTATGGTTAATCAGGAATTTCCGTTTTCCACAAGAGGGACAAAGGCACCCGACAAACAATATACATTTCGCGTAGATCCTAAGTATGTAAGCATTCTTCAGGAACTTGGTATTAGAGGAGTCGGCATTGCTAATAACCATGTCCTCGATTTTGGAAAGGAAGCATTAGAAGACACATTTACCACATTAAATAATGCGAATATTCCATTCTCCGGTGCGGGTCATAACTTAGAAGAGGCAAGTAAACTCGTAACGTATGAAAAGGGCGGAGTTAAGGTAGGCGTTATCGCAGCATCGCGTGTAATACCGGTTGTTGAATGGAATGTAAGGAATTCGCAACCCGGAGTGTTTACGGCATACGATCCGACTGATTTGCTGGGTGCCGTAGCTGAAGCGAAGAAAAGCTGTGACCTTGTATTTGTGATGATTCACTGGGGCACGGAACATACGGACAAGCTCGAAGAATATCAAAAGACTATAGGACATCAGCTTATTGACGGCGGTGCAGACGGTGTAATAGGAGCACATCCGCATGTGGTACAGGGTATTGAGAAATATAACGGCAAGATGATTTTTTATAGTCTCGGTAACTTTATTTTCAATCAGAATATTGAGAGAACATTTGCGCTTAATATTAATTACAATAATGAAAATGTAAATCCTTCGTATAGTTTGATTCCTGCTAAGGCAAGTAATGCAACAACTCGGGAAATGACGGCTGAAGAAGCAACTGCATTATATGATTATCTTAACAGTATATCTGTTGGTGTTAGTATAGATGGGGGAGGTATTTTGCAGTAATGAATCCCGTGATACTTTATTATATTATTTTAATATTTCAAGTTACTGTAATTGCTATGAACCTCAGTGCGCTTTTCTTTCTCCTTATCAAGAGAAATGAATTTCAACAGCGTTTACTTATATTTATGGCATTCGGTACTTTGACTTATAATATAGCTTTGTTAGGTGAGGTAGTGCCTTTTACTACATTTGAACTCATATATTATTGTAAATGTATTGAGACTCTTGCGGTTGGTATGTTCCAGATACCGTTTCTGTTTTTCTGCGCTCAATATATCGGTAAGACCATCAATCCTAATTGGCTTAGATTAGTGATGGCCATTTACGGAGTAATTACGTTTACACAATTTTTGGATGTAGATACCGGTGTTTATTATAAGAGCGTTCAGTTTATCAATGACGATGTGTTTCCGCATATAGAAGTTAAGTTGGGATTTTTCGGTGTCTGCTTCTGGGTGTTAATGGTATTTTTG
>JAIKVT010000204.1 GCA_024685495.1 Lachnospiraceae bacterium | reverse complement strand
ATCCGTAACCCTAAATAGGGTTACGAATCTCATCACATAGTCCAAACTCAATAGCTTCTTTAGCCGTCATGTAATTATCAAAGGCTGTTGCCTTATCAATCTCTTCGTCTGTCTTACCCGTATGCTCTGCTAAGATGCCATTGATAATTGATTTTGTCTTAAGAATTGATTCTGCTGTATTCTTTATTGATGTAGCTGAGCCGCCTGCGCCACCCTTCATTAACGGTTCATGTATCATGACCTCTGAATGAGGCATGATATATCTTTTACCCTTAGGGCCTCCGGCAAGGATTACTGCTCCCATTGAAGCTGCTCTTCCAATGCAGTATATATTAATATCAACCTTACTAATAGCAGATTGAATCATGTCATATATAACCAGACCTGCATTAACTGAGCCACCGGGCGAATTAAGATAAATGTCTATCGATTTACCCTCACTGACGAGGTATAAAAACTCTGACACAAAATCATTGGCAGTCTCATCAGTTATCTCACCGGTTAAAAAGATTTTGCCGTTCCCAAGGTGCTTGGTTTTAAGATTTATCTCACGATTACCGCGAGATGTCTCAACTTCTATAGTAGGTGTCCAACTACATGCACGAAAATCAAAATTACTATCCATAATCATATCTCCTGTGTTAGCATTATAAATTTGTTTACTCATAATTATCCTCCTATAACTGGACTTGATAAAATACCTAATTAGATTTACTGTAAATACTTAACAATTATGGGGGGATGTCCCCCCGGATGATTATTCATCATCCGGATTACCTTCAAATATAAAACTGTCATAGAAATCATCATCTGTCTCATGTAACTCGGCTAATAATTCATTTCTGATTTTTTCTCTGAGAACCTCTTCTCGAAGCCTCCTATCTTCCTTCGATTCACTGTCCGACTCCAACTTATAGTCACCTTCCAAAGGTTCAGGGAGTGTAATATTATGCTTATCAAGAAACTCATCAATATCCATTTTGCGAACCTGAGCCTCCATGTATCCGCGTCTGTATATCAAGCATTCTTCTCGGGGAAGATTTTTGATTTTTTTAGCAGGCATATCAAACAACTCTGCAAAGTAATTACATGTGTCTATATCTATTCCGCCCATAAATATCTGCGTATCACAATTAGCTAAGATCGTATTAGCACTGTTATCATCATGGTATGACTTAAGCTGAGAATAACTCTGGGTTAAAATTATAGAATTTATCCCTTTGCTCCTCATATTTGGCAAATACAGCGGATACTTATGAATTACGCAGCCTACGCCGTAATCATCGCATATAAATCGAACCTGCATAGGTAGTCTACCGTTTTTATAATGAGTAGCATCCTCACACAACACCTGCATTGCCTGATTAATGAAGAGGTTAGCAAGTACATTCTTCGACTGATCTACATCCGAGATTTCTACGAATATAATGGTTTTCTTTTTGTAAAGATTATGCAAATCCATTTCATCCTCACTTAGAAGTTCTTTGATTTCTTCGCTCTCAAAGCTACTGAATTTTGCCAATGCAACGGAGACTGTACTATGATATGTTTTGTCAGGTTGCACACACGCATTCTTGAACTGTAAGTCGCCCCAAGAGTTATCCCTTTCATCATTTATAAACCTCTTTCGAAAACCTGAACTCCACGTTGATTTTTCTCGAAGGATATTACAGATGTTTGAAAAATTCTCTTCTTTCAATGATTCATATATTGCATGGTTAATAAGAAATCTAGCTGCGTTATCCCAAAACGGATCCTGATGCGAATCCTCACTTCCATCCATCTTAATAAAGTAATCCGTTATCGATGCAATATCTTCTGTAGTCTTAACATACTTTAACGGACTGTACTTGTTACTGATCCTAGTATTTGAGAAAGACAGAATCTTAACATCATATCCATTTTCCCGATACAGTTGAGCATATTTCCTGCTTAGTGTACCTTTCATATCTACTACAATTTGGCTTATGTCTTCTTGATTAGCCGCGGTATATGCCAAATTAGTCTCCGAAATTGATCTGGTCTTACTTGCTCCGGTTGATCCAAAAGCAACCATATTTCCATTGATCCTAGTCTCATAGTCATCGTTATTAACGATATCTCCATTAGGCAACACTACATCAGTTCTCATTTTTCTCGGATCTGTCATTTGTTTTCCTCCTTGTATTAAATTTTCAATGTTCGTTATATTTCTACATACGAAGACGAAAGGCTAAATCTATCACTTCGTATTAAATTTTTTATTTTTTTAGTATCACCTCCTTCAATACAAGCATGTCTTCAATGGAACAATCCAATAGCATCGCTAACATCACAAGATGGTCGATTGATGGAATTGTCGATGATTTTTCTGAAAACCACTTGTACACGCTTTGTAAAGATTCAAGTTGTAGAGCTTCCTGGATATCTTTGACTTTCAATCCTTTGTCTCTACACATTTGCTGAATCTTTTTGCCTGTCAGAACGGGATCGATTACTCGATATTTCATATTTGCCCCCTTCCATTTATAGACTTGTTACATCTTAAATAGGAATACAAAGAAAATATGAAAACGTTTGGAAAATCACTGTCAGATTTGACAGTTTAATTGACGGTCGAAATGACCTATGTTAAGATAAATATGAAGGATAAATCCTGTGGAGGGATATAATTATTCTTCATACAGGCATTCCGGTGTCTGTGAACGTTTTGACGAGGGCGGCGTGCAGACCGCTCTCTTTTTTCTTTTGTATTTTCCTATAATATAACCTTAAAGTGTATTAGATTATTTTCTATTATAGATATGTAAAATGTGTTAGATAATTTTTATTTCTCTGCTCTGATCCTCCTTGTAATAATTCGACATATAACACTCATCTACTATTCTGTCATTATCCATGTCATAAAGTATAACTGACATCTCACCTCTGTATGCTAATTTATGCTCACAGTTTTCTTTAAGCCATTTATATAAATACTTATCCTGAATGACAAATGACAACTTAGCGTCCTCTGCCAAATCGTATCTCAACGCTCTGGCAAATTCTTGAAGAATAAATGTTCTGGAAACTTTTGTTACGTATTCTCTTCTATTATAGATATACTTTAATGTAAAGTTCCATTCAGATATAGGTTGATCAATCATTTTCATTTTTAGATCAATTCTCCTACCTCCATCTTCAGAAGCTTGCTTTTGAAATATAAATCCCTTGTCTGCTAAAGAATAAATAAGTTGAGTTGTTGCATCCTTTTCGAATTGTATATATTCTTCATCAGCCTCTTTATCCTTTCTTTTACTATTGGATTTATCGCTATCAATTCTTATGCCATCATCTAAATCTTCATAGTTTATTGTAATGGCTTCTGCTCCTTTATCCGAATCGTAGCCAGCTGCCTCCATCAAATCTTCATATGATACTCCATTCCTTGGATCTGCATCTTTAGATGTCAGTTTCTTCATTGTACTTGGTGATGGAATATATTCACCTTTTATGTACTTACTTATTGCTGCCGGACTGATACCCACTGCTTCGGCGTATTTACGGATACTTCTATCCTCTCCCTTAGCCTTTTGAATATAGTTAGCAATTCTTTGCTTTTGACGATCTTTGACTTCCGTATCAAACTCTTCAATATCAATAGGAGGATTACCCACATCTTTCTTCTTATCTTTATTCATGTCTCCTATCCTCTTTCCCACGAACTACTCAATAAATCATATCTTGATTGTAAGTATACTCTTACTAAACACTATTGTCAAGAGTTATTTACAGTTTTTTAAAATTTTTTTACACTTACCCTTTCTTTTAACCTCTTAAGTCCTTTAATTACTGCCAACCAGCCTATATTGGCGCCATTTAGGCGGATTATTGTGCATTTCTTGTTTTAATTATGATTGTTATGAGCAGTTCTTGATTATCATTATACATACGCTTTACATTATTGTCAACATATATTTACAAAAATTTTTAATTTTTCCTTCCTGTTTTGCCCTACATTCAAATTATTGCACTGACCGCCCACAAAACTGCCAAAACAGATACCGGAGTTGTCACAGTATCCCATTCGCTTGGCGACAGCATTTCAACGATTGTGCCGGTGATTGCTCCAACTATTGCAAATAAAGCCGCTTCCTGTATAGGATAATCAACGATAAGCAAAATCCCCGCTCCGAATAAGAACGATACCAAAAGCATGGCAAGGCTTCCTTCCCACGACTTTTTACCGTTTATTGGTTTAAACATAATCTTATGTTTCCCGAAGGGGATACCTATCAGAGCGGCCGCTGCATCTCCCGGTCCCCAAATCATGATAGACGTGGCAACCAGTTCGGGCTTATTCAACAGCCCCCATCCGACAGCGATAACCGCTGCAAACATGAAAAAGAGAAGAAGCAGACTTCGTTTTGTTTCACCCTTTGATTTCTCTACGAATAATTTTCCGTACCAGGACTCCCTTTCAAATATAGATAAAATCGGATATATCATAACCGCTATAAGGACAGCACATAACGCAGCTGCTCCCCAGTGCTCTGTCGAGAGCACCATCACGGTAAAACATGAAAATGCAACTATATGTAAAAGCTTTCTGAATACAAAGGACGGTATTTTGGTAAGAAACCTGATTGGGATAAGAACCACAACACAGGGTATCAGATATTTTATAAGAGTTTTAAGACAGAAAAACGTATCAACAATCAATTCTGACCTTGAGAGGATATCCCAATAATTCAGAACCAGCATGACGGCACCGAGCACGGTAAGCACCCCACCGGTAACAAGTCCCACCGTTCGGGGTTTTACACGGTTCGCAAATCTTGCTGTAAAGAGCGAGGAAACTGTAGCAACGACAATGCACACAAGCATCACATCCCATTTTTCAAGTACAATTACCGGGTGAATTATTATATGGCTGACAGAAGCAATTAGCGCGGTAAATGTCATGATAAATGTGCTTGTTCCGACTGCAGTCTTTAGCTCCATTCCTAAGAACATAGTGAACACGACCAGCATCATCATACCGCCACCCGTACCAACAAAACCCGTACCAAAACCTATAGTAAGGCCAAAGAAAATAGAAATAATTATTCCCTTTAAATCAAGTTTTTCACCCTTTGATACCTGGTTTTTTCGGTTCGAATCAGGCTTTACAAGAAAACGTATACCGATAAAAAATGTTAAAAATAACGTGAAGCCTCCCAAAACCACATTTCCTACAATAAACGCGACCCAGCTTCCCACTGTACACATACTTATAATGCATACGAGCATAATCCATCCACGCTTCAGATCTATATTCTTATTTTTCGCGTAAGTATATGTTGTCACAGCAGAGCCGAGAATATCTGATGCAAGTGCAATGGCAGTTGCCTGATATACCCCTGTTTCTCCTGAGAACGACGGACAAAGTACTATGAGAATAGGAACCATAACGGTGGCCGCAGACAGCCCCGCAAGTCCTGTTCCTATTCCTGCGCCAAGCGACGCTATGATATACCAAATCCATTCCATACGTTCATCCCT
>JAIKVT010000182.1 GCA_024685495.1 Lachnospiraceae bacterium | reverse complement strand
AGTCGATGAATTCTGATTATTAGCCATCTTATCTATTTTTAATTATACTGCAAAAGTACAACAAAAACTCGAATTATGCAAGCACAACCTTAGTTTTATCTGCATTTAGAGCGATTTTTCGCGAAAAAGAGATCTCTACGCCGTCATATACGGCCGAAACATCAACACCTTTAGCTATCAAAGTGTCGATCAACACACTATCGTGCAGTCCACGTATTGAAGTCCAAGCCCGGCTACCAACCTGCTTGTTAAAACCCTCAACCAGTGCTTCAACACTCTGTTTTGCCATGCTCTCAGTGAGCTCATCAAAATACTCTTTTGTAACCATAACTATCGATATTTAATTGTTTTCTGCTGCAAAGTTACTGCTTATTTGTGCAAGGTATTTGCATAGATGAAATAAAATTTAGATTAGTATCTATCTTTATAGAATAAGATATGCCATAATATAGTACCAATAAATACAGCTGGCAGGAACCACCATGGTGTAATGCACCAGGCAATGAACAAAATCAATATAATCCAAACCCAACAACCTAACATAAGCGTTAACTTTAAAATCCAACATCAATTACTTTACGTCGGCAAAGTTAACGCTTATGTGTGCAAGTTATTTGCGTAGTTCAGAAGAAATAAAATTTTCAAGACCTATAATGTCCCTTTACGTATCCACCACTAACATACCGTCCATTACGCCAATGTCCACATCTATAATGACTTTTTACATACGTAGATCCGCCCAAAGAATGATATGTAGATGCATGTATTTCTTCATTCTCTTCGATTTCCATAGTAGGCTCCTCAACGTAATCATCATAATAGAATAAAGAAAAACAAGTTCCATCCTGAGCTACACGCTTGGGCCTATATATTATATTCTCATCCAAGATAGGTAGAATAGCAATGGTAAAATTACGTTCATAACGTAACATATAAATCATTTCCATAAACTCCACTAAAGTATTGTCTATTAGAACCTTATCATAAATAACATGCTGGGGATAATTAGGCCAATATTCAGAGCGATGACTATTGTAATCAGATTCTATTGTTGTCTTGAAGGCATCAATATAGTACATTAGCTGAAAAGCATCATTATACACAGAATCATTTTGAAGGCAAAAGTCAAACGCCAACGCATCATCTCCAAATTGACGTATCGGGATTGGATATTTCTCGCAAAAGAATGCCAAGTATTTATTATATCCTATCACATCGCCCTTTTTGTGGTAGCTAGCAATCTTTCTACAAGTTTCTATTATTTTTTTCCATTCATCAAATTTTGCACTGTCGCGCTTCTCATTTTTTATCAATACAAGTTCTTTTCCTATAAGAGACAATGCTACCGCAATTGCATTCAGTTTGTCATCATACCACCGATATGGGGTTGAGTATGAGGTGCTTGGAATCAATTCTTTAAGATGGTAGAATATTACATCTGTGATTTTTGTAAAGCCCTCGATATCCAGGGGTTTAGGGATGATTGTTGTTTGCTTTTCTTTTGTATCAACGACATCACTTACATTTTGATAATCTTCAACACCTACAACCTCTTGAATGCCGGAATTATTCATTTCATTCGTTACAGCAGTCTGACTAACAGGTAATGTGATTTTAGACTGAGTTATAATGTTCTCAATTTCAACAACGCGCGCTCTCATTCTATTTGTTTCAATCACAAAACTAGAAAGGCGGTCATGAAGTGCGTGCAGCTCTTCTTCAAGTTCTTTAATCATTTGTTCTGTAATCATAATAAAAGACGTATAATTATATATCAATACTCATCTACACCTTACTCTCCTTGAGATCATCGTAATTCTATTTGTTGCCATATTCAGTCTGTTTCTGATAAACAAACATAATCACCCTTTAATTCAATAACATTATTTTTTAGCATATAGTTTACTATTTCTTTTACTGTGGCGCTGATAGCCTTACCTGGGCCTGAGAAGCCAAACTTTTTAGCTGTTAGTGTGGGAATCTTATCCAACGGAAGTGAGTATTCTTCCCTAACCAGCTCTTTGATAGCATTTATTATCTCTATAGCAGGTATCTCCAAAATAGAGCGAGGTGACGGAGATCTGTATGTGTTGTAATCTTGAGAGCTCTCCTTATCTAACCAATAATAACAATACTTGCCTATCTGAATAGGATCTTTA
>JAIKVT010000167.1 GCA_024685495.1 Lachnospiraceae bacterium | reverse complement strand
GATGGGAGATTTCTCAATTGAACTTTGCGGTGGAACTCATGTAGAAGACACTTCGCAGATAGTAGCATTTAAGATTATATCTGAGGGAGGAGTTGCAGCAGGTACAAGACGTATCGAAGCAATTACTTCTCAGGCAGTATTTGATTATTACGGCGAGATAGAGAAGCGCCTTGGTAAGATAGCAGAAGCATTAAAGACTAACTCTTCGGGAGTAGAAGATAAAGTTAATTCACTTCTCAGAGAGATTAAGGAATTAAAGAGTGAAAATGATTCACTTAAATCCGCAGCAGCAAAAGATGCGCTCGGAGATGTATCGTCGGATGTAGAAGAAGTATCCGGTGTTAAATTCGTTGCCAAGAAGCTTAGTGGTGTTGATATGAACGGACTAAGAGAGTTAGGAGATGATATTAAAGCAAATATCGGCGAAGGTGTTATTGTTCTTGCATCTGAAAATGGTGGTAAAGTTAATCTTATAACTATGGCTACCGATGATGCAATTAAGAAAGGAGCACATGCGGGTAACCTTATTAAATCTATTGCATCTCTTGTTGGAGGAGGTGGCGGCGGTCGGCCTAATATGGCACAAGCCGGCGGCAAGAATCCTTCAGGAATTGATGAGTGTTTAGATAAGGCTAAGGAAGTATTGGCTTCACAGGTGTAGGAGTTTTATTAGAGCCGAAGGTTGGCTTAACATTTAAAAAAAGAAGGTATTAGCTTCATAATGACAGATAAACAATGTGTTATATGTTTACTGATTATTACGTACTAAAAGGAGGACACATTATGAGCAAGAAAGAGATGGAGTTAAAGCACTTAATACAGAAAAATAATTTTACCTTTATTGGTGTATTGGCTATTCATATTTTAGCTATTGTATGTACAGTAATGTATGGGCTTAAGGATGGCAGTATTACCAGAATTATTATAGCAGGAGGACTGATTGTTCTAGGCGTAATAATATCATTTGTAGGTAAATTTGCATTTGGAAAGACGGACAAAGGACATCTTGTAATATTTATAGGTGTATTGATAACGTATTTTACCACCATGTGGTCTAATATAAATTATCCTTATCTCTATGGATTTACTTTTCTTGTTACATTTGTAATTATGCTCCATAAATCTGTAAGGATATGTACTATCGGAATTATAGTAGGAGTTGTGGGTAACGGTGTATATACTGCACTATATTTTATCCTTAGCGATAAATCACAAATAGGTCAGGTTATTACACAGGACTGGATGGCTATTATCGGATGTGTTATTGCATTTTTTGCTGTTAAGATGCTTGCATCACAGGATAAAGAGATGCTGGATAATACAGAAAGGCAAGCGAAGGAACAACAAGAGGTTGCCGATAAGATAAAAGAGACTACCGCTGAAATTAAAGATCTTCTTGAAAATGCGAATGCATCAGTGGAGGATCTTGCAGACAATATAGAATCATCTACAGCTTCTGTTAGTCAGATCAGTGATTCTACAAAACAGACAGCGGCTTCTATCGAGACACAGACGGCTATGTCGTCTAATATAACAGATGCGCTTCAAGAAGTTGTTGATAAGACTAAAGATATGGCTAAGACAAGTGATGAAGCCTATGAGATAATTGAAGAAGGTAACAGGACTGTACAAGACTTAATGCAGCAGTCAGAGATAGTATCTTCTATTAACGGTGAGACGGCTCAGATGACCAGTGAATTGCAGAATCGTGTACAGGGAATCAAAGACGTTGTTGAAACAATCTTAGAGATATCATCACAGACAAATCTCTTATCGCTTAATGCTTCAATTGAGGCTGCCAGAGCAGGAGAAGCAGGTAAAGGATTTGCAGTTGTTGCTGATGAGATACGTAACCTTTCGGATACAACCAAGGATTCGGCTGAGAAGATAGGAGAGGTTATCGATACTCTTGTAGATAATATAGTTGCAGCTTCCAATAACATGAAAAAGTCTGTTGAGGCCACAAAAGAAGAATCCAGACTTATTGATGTAACAGATGAGAAATTTAGAGCTATCGATGATGCTGTTAAGCAGATTTCTCTTGCAGTAGAAGCGATTAAATCTAAAGTAAGAGATTCTACGAGTGCCAATAACGAAGTAATAGATTCAATATCTAATCTTTCCGCATCATCTGAGGAAGTTGTTGCATCTGCAGAGACATCACTTTCTATTACAAAGGGATGTGAAGATAGCATGGATAACACCAAAGAGATATTAGATAGGATATTAAAATTAGCCGAGGCATTATAATTCTAATATATAAATTAGCCAAATAATTCTTGACTTTGACGGATTTTATAAGTATAATTGCCTTTGTGCTGATGATTATTACCCATTCGGTTGGTAATCACAAACCTATGCCGAAGGGAGGGTTGGAAAGATATGTCAAGTGTAGTAGTCAAAGAAGGCGAGTCTTTAGACAGCGCTCTTCGTCGTTTTAAAAGGAATTGTGCTAAAGCAGGTATCCAACAAGAGATACGTAAGCGTGAGCATTATGAGAAGCCTTCAGTAAAGCGTAAGAAGAAGTCTGAAGCTGCCAGAAAGCGCAAATATAATTAATACTAATATGTGCACCACTTAGGTGGTGCATATTTTAATGTGTATAAGTATTTACAGAGGATTTCTATGAAAAGAGTATTTTTAATAGTGTTAGATTCCGTAGGGATGGGAGAGGCTTTAGACGCTGCCGAATTTGGTGACGAGGGAGCCAATACACTTTTGTCCTGCTCTAAAAGTAAATATTTCAGAATGCCTAATATGAGAAAACTGGGCTATTTTAATATTGACGGCATGAGCCTTAGTCTTGAAGGGGCTAACACATTTGGAGAAAATAAATCCGAGGCTAACACCGGAATTGACAGTTTTAGCGGAAGTGTAGCCAGGCTTCGCGAAGCATCTGCAGGTAAAGATACTACAATCGGACACTGGGAGATTGCAGGTGTTGTTTCGAAGAAACCGCTTCCGACTTATCCTAATGGATTTCCCGCTGATGTCTTAGATGAGTTTGTTAGATTAACAGGGAGAAATGTGTTATGTAACCTTCCGTATTCCGGTACAGAGGTTATCAATAAGTATGGCGACGAGCACGTAAGAAGCGGTGATCTTATAGTCTATACAAGTGCCGATTCCGTATTTCAGATTGCAGCTCATGAAGAGGTTGTTTCGGTATCTGAATTATACAGATATTGTGAGATTGCCAGAAATATATTGGTGGGCGATCATGGCGTGGGACGTGTTATTGCAAGACCGTTTATCGGTAAGAGCGGAGAATTTATAAGAACATCTAATCGTCATGATTTTTCTATCAAACCACCGAAAGATACGATGTTAGATGCCCTTATGAATAAAGGATATGACACTCTTGCCGTCGGTAAGATATATGACATTTTCGCAGGTCAGGGTATATCCGATTACGTAAGAACCACAAGCAATGAAGACGGAATTAATAAGACTCTTGAGATGATGGACAGAGATTTCGAAGGATTATGCTTTATTAATCTTGTAGATTACGATATGCTATACGGTCACAGACGCGACAGAGACGGATATGCCAAAGCGTTAACATATTTTGATGAGAGACTTCCTGAGATTCTATCGAAGATGAAGAGTGAAGATATACTTATGATAACGGCAGATCATGGCTGCGATCCTGATTATAAAGGAACCGACCACACAAGAGAATGTGTCCCGCTTGTTATGTACGGAAATCCCATCGAACCTAACGTCAACTTAGGCACCAAGGATTCGTATTCATTTATTGCTGATAAGATATTGGATTATTTTAATTAGGAGACTGATATGTCTGATTTAAAAGAAGAAATAACTAAACGAAGAACCTTTGCCATAATTTCCCATCCCGATGCCGGTAAGACAACTCTGACAGAGAAGTTCTTACTCTACGGAGGGGCTATTAATCTGGCAGGTTCCGTGAAAGGAAAGGCTACGGCAAGACATGCCGTATCCGACTGGATGGAGATTGAGAAAGAGAGAGGAATCTCTGTTACATCGTCTGTACTTCAGTTTAATTATGACGGATATTGCATTAATATATTAGATACTCCGGGACATCAGGATTTCTCGGAGGATACTTATCGTACACTTATGGCAGCAGATTCTGCCGTAATGGTAATCGATGCATCAAAAGGTGTAGAGGCTCAGACTCGTAAATTATTTAAAGTCTGTGCTATGCGCCATATTCCCATATTCACATTTATCAATAAATTAGACCGTGATGCCAACGATACGTTTGACTTGTTAGACGATATCGAAAAAGAACTCGGAATTCCTACATGTCCGATTAATTGGCCTATAGGTTCCGGTAAAGAATTCAGAGGAGTATATGACAGAAAAGAAGGAAAGATAACAACATTTTCCGATACGATGAAGGGAACGAAGGAAGGTGTTGCTAAGGTTATATCAATAGACGAAGCGGCACAATCGGGTGAGATAAGCGAAGATCAAAAAGAACAGCTTACGGAAGAGATAGAATTACTCGATGGAGCCTCAGCGGAATTTGATATTGATAAAGTAAGTAAAGGAGAATTGTCACCCGTATTTTTTGGCTCTGCTTTAACTAATTTCGGTGTTGAGATTTTCTTAAAATATTTCCTTAAAATGACATCTTCACCGCTTCCTAGAATGTCTGATGCCGGTGTGATTGATCCGTTCTCAGAAGATTTTAGTGCGTTTGTATTTAAGATTCAGGCTAATATGAATAAGGCGCACAGGGATAGAATTGCATTTATGAGAATATGCTCGGGAGAGTTTGATGCCAACATGGAAGTTACTCATGTCCAGGGCAATAAGAAGATGAGATTATCACAGCCGCAGCAGATGATGGCGAAAGACAGAAAGATTATCGATACAGCTTATGCAGGTGATATTATCGGAGTATTCGATCCCGGTATTTTTGCAATTGGAGATACAATAACAAGTGCAAAAGATAAATTCAGATTCGAGGGGATACCAACATTTGCCCCGGAACATTTTGCAAGGGTTAGACAGGTAGATACCATGAAGCGCAAGCAATTCATGAAGGGAATAACCCAGATTGCGCAGGAAGGTGCGATTCAGATATTCCAGGAGTTTAATACGGGAATGGAAGAAATCATTGTTGGAGTTGTAGGTGTATTGCAGTTTGACGTGCTTAAATACAGACTGAACAATGAGTACAATGTAGAGATTAAGATGGAAAATCTTCCGTATGAATATATCAGATGGATTGCAAATGATGATATTGATATAGAGTCGATTAACGGAACGAGCGATATGAAGAAAGTTAAGGATATGAAAGAAAGACCTTTGCTTTTATTTGCAAAAGAATGGTCTATTCAGATGACACTCGATCGCAATGAGGGATTAGAGCTTGCTGAATTCAGCAAGAACTAGAGTGATTTCTGTTATATATTCGCTATGTGAAATTCTTGACATAAGAAGAGTTTTTATAGATAATAGTATAGTTAGAGATTACTATATATTTAATGATTAATGGAGGCGATATTATGGACATAAGATTTGAGAAAGCATCAACATTAAAGGAGAAACCTGACTGGAAGGGTGCGTTAGGATTCGGCAAATATATGACAGATTATATGTTTACCTGTGACTGGGACGAAGGTCAGGGCTGGCACGATGCCAGAATAGAGCCAATTAAGCCAATAGAATTACAGCCTCAGAGCGTTGTTCTTCACTATGCTCAAGAGACATTTGAAGGACTTAAGGCTTACAGAACAGCTGAAGGCAAGATACAGTTATTCAGACCTGAGATGAATGCTAAGAGAATGATTAAGTCTAACGAAAGACTTTGTATGCCTGCTTTTCCTGAAGAGGATTTCGTACAGGCTGTTACAGAAATAGTTAAGGTTGAGAAGGACTGGGTTCCTGATGAGCCTGACACATCACTTTATATCAGACCGTTTATGTTTGCTACAGAAGCATCTTTGGGTGTACATATGGCAACAAGCTACAAGTTTATAATTATCTGCAGTCCTGTTGGAGCTTATTACCCTACAGGCTTAGATCCCGTTAAGATTCTCGTTGAGGATGAACTTGTTAGAGCAGTTAAGGGTGGTACGGGATTTACGAAATGTGGAGGCAATTATGCAGGCTCTATCTTAGGCCAGGTCAAGGCAGAAGAGCAGGGTTATACACAGGTACTTTGGCTTGACGGCGAAGAGAAGAAGTATGTAGAAGAAGTTGGAACAATGAACATCATGTTCAAGATTGCCGGTGAGATTTATACTGCACCTATCGAAGGAACAGTTCTTCCCGGAGTAACAAGAGACTCAATGCTTACTATTTTAAGAGATTGGGGCTACAAAGTTCATGAAGAAAAGACAGCTATTGATACAATTATGAAAGCAGGTCATGACGGAACTTTAGAAGAAGTATTCGGTACAGGTACTGCAGCTGTTATATCTCCTGTAGGTGAACTTAAATATAAGGATGATGTAGTTGTAATTAATGATGCTAAGACAGGAGAACTTACTCAGAAGTTATATGATACATTAACAGGTATCCAATGGGGTAAGATTGAAGATAAATACAACTGGACTATAGAAGTTTAAGGAGCGTTTGCGATGCTGGAACTTAAGAATATATCGTATGAGGTTAGTGATGAGGTTGATGATTCCAAAGAAATCCTCAGAGATATATCACTTACAATAGACGACCATTTTGTGGCAATAACGGGACCGAATGGTGGAGGTAAATCTACTCTTGCTAAAATTATTGCAGGAATATTAACTCCTACAAGCGGACAGATTCTGCTCGACGGTGAAGATATTACTGATATGTCAATAACCGATCGCGCAAGAGCAGGAATCTCATTTGCATTCCAACAACCTGTCCAATTTAAGGGACTTACCGTTAAAGATCTTATTTGCCTTGCAGCAGGTCAGGAACTTAAGATTAATGAAGTATGTGACCTGTTATCTGAAGTGGGACTTTGCGCAAGAGATTATATAGACCGTGAACTTAACGGCAAACTCTCAGGCGGAGAGCTTAAGAGAATAGAGATTGCCATGATCAGAGCAAGAGGCACTAAGCTTTCAATATTCGATGAGCCTGAAGCCGGAATTGATTTATGGAGCTTTCAGAGTCTTATTCATGTATTTGAGAAAATGCGTGATTCGATTGACGGTACCATTATAATCATTTCCCATCAGGAGAGAATTCTTAACATTGCTGATAAGATAGTTGTATTGTCAGATGGTAAGCTTACTAATTATGGACCTAGGGAAGAAGTGTTACCTACGCTCCTTGGTACGGCTAATGCTACATCGGCATGTAAGCCGTTAGCCAGTGGGTTGGAATAATTTAAGCTGTCCTAATAAACGGACACATCATACAGCAAACTTTTAACAGTTAAAGGAAACAAGCTATGGATACTATACAAAAGAACATTCTTAAAGAAGTTGCAGGACTTCATAAGGTGCCGGAAGGCGCTTACAATATAAGAGCCAACGGCAAGATGGATTCGCGTAATACAACGGCTAATATCGACATTGTATCTAAGGAAGATAAAGACGGAATTGATATTATTATTAAGCCCGGAACGGTTAATGAAAGCGTTCACATTCCGGTAGTCTTAAGCGAAAGCGGATTGCAGGAATGCGTATATAACGACTTTTTCATTGGCGAGGGTGCCGATGTTACAATAGTAGCGGGTTGCGGAATTCATAATTGTGGCGTTGACACATCAAAGCATGCGGGTATCCACACATTTCACCTCGATAAAAATGCGAAGGTAAGATATGTGGAGAAGCACTACGGAGAGGGCGACGGCAACGGAGAGAATGTTATGGATCCGGTAACAGTTTGTTATCTTGAAGAAGGTGCTTCGATGGTCATGGAATCGACTCAGATTAAGGGCATTGATTCTACTGACAGAGTTACGAAGGGATATCTCAAGAAAGACGCTTATTTTGAAGTAAAAGAGAATATAATGACACACGGCAAGCAGGTTGCTAAGACGAGTTTTGATGTTGAGCTTAACGGAGAGAATTCTTCGACAAATGTTATTTCCAGATCTGTTGCAAGAGATAAATCCGTTCAGGAATTTACATCGACGATACAAGGTAATAATGCCTGCCACGGTCACAGTGAATGTGATGCAATTATTATGGATGATGCTGTGGTTAATGCAGCGCCTGCACTTAATGCTAACAATATTGATGCCAGCCTTATACATGAAGCGGCCATCGGTAAGATTGCAGGAGAACAGCTTATTAAGCTTATGACTCTCGGCCTTACGGAAGGTGAAGCGGAAGAGCAGATTATTAATGGATTTTTGAAGTAAGATTTAAGGCGTGTATCTTTTGATGCATGCCTTAATTTTATAGAACATGTTTATTATATGTATGGGAAATGTGTTATGGAACATAGATATTATGATTTCCCGGATGACTTAAGAGGTTCGTATGGCTAAGAAAAAATATTATGCAGTCAAAGTGGGAATGACTCCCGGCATATATGAATCCTGGGCTGAATGTGAGAATAACGTCAAGGGTTATCCTAAAGCCGAGTATAAAGGCTTTGCAACGCTAGAAGAGGCAAAGCAGTATATGGACGGTGAATCTGTTCCGACTCAGGACAAAGATACGAGAACTAAGCAGGACAACAAATCTTCTAAGTTAGGCAGGTCTGATAATATGGAGCGTGTGATTGATATTAATAACGCTTCTTATATCGGTCAGGATGAAGTCGGTAAGGGAGAACCGTTTCGAAGAATCATAGTTGTTGCGGCTTATCTTGACGGCAATCATATGGATGAATTTAAAGAAATCGGAGCCACTAACGACTCTAAAAATTATGGACTTGATACTGATAAATGTATTAAGATTGGCAAAGAACTTACTGACTTTACACATTTTACAGATTGTAAAAATGGAGTATATAAAAATGTAAAGCTTGGGCTTACATATTCGGTTTATTCAATCGACAACGGATATTATAATGAACTGCATGATAAGACGGATAAGTTAAGTGCCGACAAGATATTAGCCATCATGCATAACAGGGCCGGATATAATCTGTGTAATAATCTTATTAAAGATGAGATTAGGATTAAGGATGTTATAATTGATAATTTCATAAGTTCAAGTAATGCTGATAAGAATTATGCCAAATATGTGGCTAAAGAGAAGTATCGATTAGACATAAGTGGTGTGACGATGCACTACGAGACCAAATCGGAGAAAAAGTATCCCGCGGTTGCGGTAGCGGCTAACATTGCTAACTATATAGAGGCTCTTTACGTAAGCTATGTGAGAGACAGCATCAGGGACAAAGGCGGCGATTTGGATGCGCACGGATTTAGCAATGGAATCGATGATGTTCAATACGCATTTGATGAAATTGTTCGAATATACGGAAGTCTTGACAATCCGGATATTGAAGAAGAGTTTAAACACACCGTATATTATGAGAATTATCTTAAGTGTGGTAAAGTGTCACAGAGAAGTTGATTGTTTTATATGGGAAATGTTTTATCGAATTGGGAATCAATAAGACGATGATTAGAGAATTAACATTTTGAAGAGTGTCAGAATAGGGCTTATTGTATGAAAAAAGGAATTAAAGTTCTAATAATAATAGCGTCTGTAATAGTAGTCCTTACTGTCGGGATGCTTGTTGCTGCGGCAGTTAATCCGAGGGTTAAATTCCTTACTGCGGTTACAAGGTTTGCGACGGAGACATTACAGGATCCTAATTTTATAATATACGACCTCGATTTCATGGGTATATGTCGTGATTATATGGACGGAGACATTGAGTTTGAAGGAGATGTTATAGCCGGAGATATTCAGGAATTTGGCTATACTTCAAGTGCCAAGGTTCACGGCGTAAGAAGCTTTGCGATGAAAGAGCTTGGAGCTGAGGCAGCTGCTAAAGTCCTTTTTATAGATGTGGGAGAGGTGGATTTCTACGCTAAGGACAAGACTTTGTATATGATGATTCCAAGCTTTGATAATCTTGCTTACTCACTTACGACGAACACTGACTTGTTCATGAAAGCGCCGATGCTTAATGATAATCTAAGTCTAAAATGGTTTAAAGATAATATTGGTAACTTTATTGAATTTGCTAACGACATAGACATTCGAAAGTCGGGCGAGGTACTCGAGGACGAAAACGGTACGATAAGTGACGAGTTCCTTATTACAATCCCGCAGGGAAAGGGCGAGTTTATCTGGCAGTTCTTAGGCATGGACGTTCCCGATTATGATATTAACTTAAGTATGTATATCACCCGTGGGTGTCAGATGAGACGTGTGAAGGTTGATCTGGGAAATGTGGTAGAGAACACTGTTCTTACAGTTGACGGAACTTCCATGGGGCTTTGTATTCTTGAGACTACTTTGCCGGATAATGAGAAGACAACACTGCTTCTTAACAGAAGAGGAGATTATCGATATGCAAGCTGCATCGATATACTTGGCTTCTATAACACTAAGGATAATGAAGTGTATAAGCTCAACGGCGTTTTGGTATATGATGAAGCTGAGGTTGGATATGACGTTAAGCTTAAACGAATGAAGCTGTTTAAGGATGACGAATTAATCGGACAGATGTATTTTGACGGAAATGTGCATACCACAAAAATAACTGTACCGCCCACATCAACTGCACCTATTCCGTTAGATTCTGTAAAGAATTATGAGTGGGAAGAATTAAGGGATAATTTCCAGGGAGTTAAAGATGATGTGATGGAGGATGTCAAAGAGAAATTGTAGTACCTAATTTAGAACAATAAAGGCACTAACACGCTATTGATTTTTGTATACAAATTATAGTAAAATATTATGCATTGAGGATTATTTCTTTAGGAGGAAATTAATATGAAAAGATCTATGAAAACCATGGATGGTAACCAGGCAGCGGCTCATGCTTCTTATGCATATACCGATGTTGCGGCTATCTATCCTATCACACCTTCATCAGTTATGGCTGAGCATACTGACGAATGGGCGACTGCAGGTCGTAAGAACATTTTCGGTCAGACAGTTCAGGTAACTGAGATGCAATCAGAAGCCGGAGCAGCAGGTTCTGTTCACGGTTCACTTACAGCCGGAGCACTTACAACAACATTTACAGCATCACAAGGTTTACTCCTTATGATTCCTAACCTGTACAAGATGGCAGGTGAGAGACTTCCCGGAGTAATCAATGTATCTGCTCGTTGTGTAGCTTCACACGCACTTAACATTTTTGGAGATCATTCAGACGTTATGGCTTGTCGTCAGACAGGTATCGCAATGCTTTGTGAATCTTCAGTACAGGAAGTTATGGATTTAACACCTGTAGCTCATTGCGCTGCTATCGATGGCGGAATGACATTTATGAACTTCTTCGATGGATTTAGAACAAGTCACGAAATCCAGAAGATCGAAGCTTGGGATTATGAAGACCTTAAGGATATGGTTAATATGGATGCTGTTGATGCTTTCAGAGCTAACGCACTTAACCCTAACCATCCTATGGAATTAGGTTCTGCACAGAACCCTGACATCTTCTTCCAGTCAAGAGAGGCTTGTAACACAACATATGATGAGCTTCCTGCTATTGTTCAGAAATACATGGACAAAGTTAATGAGAAGATTGGTACAGATTATAAATTATTCAACTACTATGGTGCTCCTGACGCTGAGTCAATCATCGTAGCTATGGGTTCAGTTAACGAGACAATCGAAGAGACTATTGATTACCTTAACGCTAAGGGCGAGAAGGTAGGTTTAGTTAAAGTTAGATTATATCGTCCATTCGCTGAGGAAGCATTTGTTAATGCTATCCCTGACAGTGTTAAGAGAATCTCAGTTCTTGACAGAACAAAAGAACCTGGTTCTCATGGTGAGCCATTATACTTAGACGTTGTTGCTGCTCTTAAGGGAACTAAGTTCGAGTCTGTTCCTGTATTTGCAGGTCGTTTTGGTCTTGGTGCAAAAGATACTAAGCCCGGCGATATCATTGCTACATTCAACAACACTACTAAGAAACATTTCACATTAGGAATTATCGATGATGTTACAAATCTTTCACTTGAAGTAACAGAGAATCCTGTAACTACACCTGAAGGAACTACTAACTGTAAGTTCTGGGGTCTTGGTGCTGACGGTACTGTTGGTGCTAACAAGAACTCAATCAAGATTATCGGTGATAATACAGATATGTTTGCACAGGCATACTTCGATTATGACTCTAAGAAGTCAGGTGGTGTAACAATGTCTCACTTGAGATTTGGTCATTCACCTATCAGATCCACATACCTTATCACTAAGGCTAACTTCGTAGCATGTCACTGTACTGCTTATATCCATAAGTACAACATGGTTCAAGAGCTTGTACCGGGTGGTACATTCCTCTTCAACACACAGTGGTCTGTTGATGAATTAGATGAGAAGTTACCGGGACAGGTTAAGAGATATATTGCTGAGAACGATATCCAGTTCTACATCATTGACGGTGTTAAGATCGGTAAGGAAATCGGACTTGGTAATCGTATTAATACAGTACTTCAGTCAGCTTTCTTCTCACTTACTAAGCTTATTCCTGAAGAGAAGGTTATCGGCCTTATGAAGGATGCAGCTACTAAGTCTTATTCAAGAAAGGGTGACGACATCGTTAAGATGAATCACGATGCTATCGATGCCGGTGCTACAGCTTACATCAAGGTTGATGTACCTGAGTCTTGGAAAGATTGCAAAGATGATGATCTTACAACACCTATTCCTGAAGGCGGACGTAAAGAAGTTGTTGACTTCGTTAAGAATATTCAGTCTAAGGTTAACGGACAGCAGGGTAATACAATTCCTGTATCTGTTACAAGAGAGTATGAGACAGGTTGGACACCATCAGGTACTGCAGCTTATGAGAAGCGTGGTGTAGCAACAGACGTTCCTGTATGGGATTCTACAAAATGTATCGGATGTAACCAATGTTCATATGTATGTCCTCATGCAGCAATCAGACCGGTTGCACTTACAGAGGAAGAAGCTGCAAATGCTCCTGAAGGAATGCAGTGCAAGCCTATGGTTGGCATGAAAGAGTACAAGTTCGCAATCGTTGTATCAGCTTATGACTGTACAGGATGCGGCTCTTGTGTAAATGTTTGTCCTGATAAGGTACAGGCTATCTCAATGAAGTCATTCGAAGAGAATGAAGGAGAGCAGAAGTACTTCGATTATGCAGTTTCACTTGATGACAAAGAAGATGTTATCGAGAAGTTCAAGATTAATTCAGTTAAGGGATCACAGTTCAGACAGCCACTCCTTGAGTTCTCAGGCGCATGCGGCGGTTGTGGTGAGACACCTTATGCTAAGTTAATCACACAGTTATTCGGTGACAGAATGTATATTGCTAACGCAACAGGTTGTTCTTCAATCTGGGCTAACTCTTCACCTTCTACACCATATACTGTTAATAAAGAAGGTCATGGACCTGCTTGGTCTAACTCATTATTTGAGGATGCAGCTGAGTTTGGTTATGGTATGTTACTTGCACAGCGTGCTATTCGTGACAGATTAAGAGCTGAACTTAATGATATCTATGACAAGGCTGAGAAGCAGGAAGTTAAAGACGCTATCAAGGAGTGGGATGACACATTCGATTCAGGCGTTGCTAACGGAGAAGCTACAGATAAGCTCGTTAAGATATTAGAGGATTGCAATTGCGATAGAGGTAATGCAGTACTTAAAGAGAAAGATTATCTTGCTAAGAAGTCACAATGGATCTTCGGTGGTGACGGATGGGCATATGATATCGGATTCGGTGGTGTTGACCATGTACTTGCTTCAGGTAAGGACATCAATATCATGGTATTTGATACAGAGGTTTACTCTAATACAGGCGGACAGTCTTCTAAGGCTACACCGGTTGGTGCTATCGCACAGTTCGCAGCAGGTGGTAAAGAGACTAAGAAGAAAGACTTAGCCGGTATCGCAATGAGCTATGGATATGTATATGTAGCACACATCTCAATGGGTGCAGATATGAATCAATGTGTTAAGGCTATCGCTGAAGCTGAAGCTTATCCGGGACCTTCACTTATCATTGCATATGCTCCATGTATTAACCATGGTATCCGTAAGGGTATGTCTAAGGCTCAGACAGAAGAGAAACTTGCAGTAGAGTCAGGATATTGGTTCAACTTCCGTTACAATCCTACTCTTGCAGCAGAAGGTAAGGACGCATTCAGCCTTGATTCTAAGGCTCCTGCATTTGATGGATATCAAGACTTCCTTAAGGGAGAGAACAGATATGCTTCACTTGCTAAGTTCAATCCTGAGAGAGCTGCAGAATTGTTTGCTAAGTCAGAGCAGATTGCAGAAGAGCGTTATGCATACTTACAGAAGCTGGTTACCTTATATAAGGGTCAATAATTAACTCCTAAAGTTAAAAAGTATGTAATAGCATACACGATATATAAAAGAGCACGGTTTATCTGTGCTCTTTTTATGTCTTCGATGCCGAAAAATTTGACATTCTGGATTAATGTGATAGAATTGATATGTTGTACATACAGCGTACATTAAAGGAACGAGGATAACTATGAGAAGACAAGTATTATCAATATTAGTTGAGAATACATCCGGAGTATTGAGTCACGTGTCTGGACTCTTTTCAAGAAGAGGATATAATATAGATTCCTTTTCTGCGGGAGTAACGGCAGATCCAAGATACACAAGGATGACCATAGTAACAAGTGGTGATGAACTGATATTAGAACAAATTCAAAAGCAGGTAGCCAAGTTAGAGGATGTCGTTGATATTAAGATACTTGAGCCTACTGAATCTGTAACAAGAGAGCTTATGATAGTTAAGATATCGGCTAAAAGAGAAGACCGTCAGGGTGTTCTTGCCATTACCGATATTTTTCATGGCAAAATTGTCGATGTTACTCATGAATCAATGGTTATTGAGGTTACGGGACATACCGGTAAGCTTGATTCGTTCTTAGATATGCTGGACGATTATGAGATACTTGAGCTTGCGAGAACAGGAACAACGGGACTTACAAGAGGCGCAGACAATATAGTACGTTTTGATTAAAAGAGGTGATGTAAAGGTAAGTCGCTGAAAGTGTTATTAACCGATGTATAAGCATTAAAGCATATGTCGGATATGGTAGTTTATTATTAAACATTTAATGTAATTAGGAGGAATTGAAAATGTCACAAGAAGCAAGAATTTTTTATGAAAAGGACTGTAATCTCTCATTATTAGAGGGAAAGAAGATTGCTATCGTAGGTTACGGAAGCCAAGGTCATGCACATGCTCTTAACTTAAAGGAGTCTGGATGTGACGTATGTATCGGATTATATGAAGGTTCTAAGTCTAAGGCTAAGGCTGAGGCACAGGGACTTAAAGTATATAACACAGCAGAAGCTGCTAAGATGGCTGATATTATCATGATTCTTATTAACGATGAGAAGCAGGCAGCTATGTATAAGAAAGACATCGAGCCTAACTTGGAAGCAGGAAATATGCTTATGTTCGCTCATGGATTTAACATTCACTTTGGATGCATCAAGCCACCTGCAGATGTAGATGTAACAATGATCGCACCTAAGGCACCGGGACACACAGTACGTTCTGAGTACCAGGCAGGTAAGGGTACACCTTGTCTTGTTGCTGTTGAGCAGGATGCAACAGGTAAGGCATTAGATATGGCACTCGCTTATGGTGCAGGTATCGGTGGAGCAAGAGCAGGTATCTTAGAGACAACATTCAGAACAGAGACAGAGACTGACCTCTTTGGTGAGCAGGCAGTTCTTTGCGGTGGTGTATGTGCTCTTATGCAGGCAGGTTTCGAGACACTTGTAGAAGCAGGTTATGATCCACGTAACGCATACTTCGAATGTGTACATGAGATGAAGTTAATTGTTGATTTAATTTATCAATCAGGATTTGCAGGAATGAGATATTCTATCTCTAACACAGCTGAGTATGGTGATTATGTAACAGGACCTAAGATTGTTACAGAAGATACTAAGAAGGCTATGAAGAAGATCTTATCTGACATCCAGGATGGTTCATTTGCTAAGGAATTCTTACTTGATATGTCTGATGCAGGTGCACAGGTACATTTCAAGGCTATGAGAAAGCTTGCTGCTGAGCATCCGGCTGAGAAGATTGGTGAGCAGGTACGTTCGCTTTATAGTTGGAATAATGAAGAGGACAAGTTCATTAATAACTAATATTTATTTAGTGTGAGATTAAAGGAATCCCCACAACTAACTCTCCTTGACTTAAAATGTCTGCGGAGAGTTGTAGTGGGGATTTTATAATGCCCTAAATAAACTTAGTTCTCAATAATCTTGGTCTAAAATGTCTACGGAGAGTTGTTGTGGGGATTTTATAATGCGCTAAATAAAATTTAGTCATTAATAATCCCGGTCAAAAATGTCTACGGAGAGTTGTTGTAGGGGTTTTTGTAATATCATGAATAAAACTTAGTCATTAATAATCCCGGTCTAAAATGTCTACGGAGAGTTGTTGTGGGGATTTTTTATTATGTCGGTAATTTGTCGTGTCAAACCATCCAAATTATTGTATAATAATATGGAGTGTGTATATGGAGAAATAATAATTAGTCCTGTAGCGATATAAGGAGAATTAATATGAGACATCTTATGAGTCCGATGGACTTTAGCGTGGAAGAACTAGAAAAATTAATGGATTTGGCCAATGATATAGAGAAAAATCCCGAAAAGTACAGCGAGAAATGTAAAGGAAAGAAGCTCGCAACTTGTTTCTATGAGCCGAGTACAAGAACGAGGCTTTCTTTTGAGTCTGCTATGATGAATTTGGGAGGTCAGGTTTTAGGCTTTGCAAGTGCTGATTCAAGTTCCGTAGCAAAAGGTGAATCCGTATCGGACACAATCAGAGTTATCTCATGTTATGCAGATATATGTGCGATGAGACATCCTAAGGAAGGTGCACCGCTTGTTGCTTCTAAGAAGTCTCTTATTCCGGTTATTAACGCCGGTGACGGTGGTCATGAGCATCCGACACAGACACTTACGGATCTTCTTACAATTCGTTCACTTAAAGGCAATATCGGCAATATGACAATTGGACTTTGCGGCGATCTTAAATTCGGCAGGACAGTTCATTCTCTTATTAATGCACTTGTAAGATATGAGAATATCAAATTTATACTTATATCACCCGGAGAGCTTCGTGTTCCCGGATATATCAGACATGATGTGCTCGAGAGGAATAATATTCCATTTGAAGAGGTTGAGAGATTAGAAGATGCTATGCCTGAACTCGACATATTATATATGACGAGAGTGCAAAGAGAGCGTTTCTTTAATGAAGAAGAGTACTTACGTATGAAGGGCTTTTATATATTAGATGAAGAGAAGATGGAACTTGCCAAGAAAGAGATGTATGTGCTTCATCCTCTGCCAAGAGTTAATGAAATTTCTGTAGAGGTTGATGAGGACGAAAGGGCAGCATACTTTAAGCAGGCTCAATACGGTGTATATATAAGAATGGCGCTTATTTTGACGCTGCTTGGGATGGCAGAATAAACTTATCGTGAATATATATTGCCCGGCAGAATAGTATTATCGTGATTATATATTGCCCGGCAGAATAAACTAATCGTGAATTCGCTCTATAATATAGAGTTATAACATATAGGAGGTATCATCTATGCTTAATATCAGTGGAATCCATGAAGGATACGTACTTGATCATATCAGAGCCGGTAAGGCCATGAAATTATATAATTACTTGCATCTTAGCGATTTCGACGGCACCGTAGCTATGATTATGAATGTTGAAAGTTCTAAGATGGGAAGAAAAGATATTATTAAGATAGAAGGTCCTCTTGATACTATAGACCTTGATGTGCTTGGCTATTTTGACCATAATATTACAGTAAATGTAATTCATGGAGATAAAATTGTAGACAAGAAAATACTTCGCTTACCCAAGAAAATTACAAATGTTATTACATGTAATAATCCAAGATGTATTACAAGTATTGAACAGGGATTAGATCAGGTATTTGTGTTAGCTGATGAAGAGAAGAAGTTGTATAGATGTCAATATTGTGAGGAGAAATATTCCTCTAAGGGACATAGAAAATAATAGTACTATGACATACTGTATATAACAAATTATACAAAGAATAATGTATATAATAATACAGGGCATACTGTATAAATATAATAACATACAGGGGCAAAGATGAGTAGAATAACAGATTTAAAGAAATTATTAGACAAATTAAATTACGATGTAATTAAAGGTCGAGTTGATGGTGATATAACGGATCTTGTTACGGATACAAGAAAGGTATCTAAAGGTTGTATTTTCGTATGTATCAAAGGAGTAAACTACGATCCGCATAAGCATTTAAAAGATATCATCAAAAAAGGTGCCAAAGTGATTGTCGTTGAGAAGGATAATGACGACTTCAAGAAATACAAAGGAAAATCCGGTAAAGATGTAGTTATAGTTGCTGTCGACAATACGAGATCTGCGCTTGGGTTTATTGCGGCGGAATACTATGATCATCCGGCTGACAAGATGAAGGTTATCGGTGTAACCGGAACTAAGGGCAAGACGACTACCACTTATATGGTAAAGTCTGTCTTAGAGCGTGCCAGCTTCAAAGTGGGCCTTATCGGAACGATTGAGATTACATATGGTAAGACGCATATTAGTTCTCTTAATACAACACCTGATCCTTTGGTATTGCAGGAGCATTTTGCCAATATGGTAGACGAAGGCGTAGATGTCTGCGTAATGGAAGTGTCTTCTCAGGCGATGCTTCTTGACAGGGTTGACGGATTTACATTTGAGATGGCAATATTTACCAACATTTCCCCGGATCATATCGGGCCTCATGAGCATGACAGCTTCGAGAATTATTTAGAGTGTAAGAGTAAGCTGTTTAGTCGATGTAGGTATGCTATTGTTAACGGTGATGATGAGCATGCGCGCTACATTATTGATTCTGCGAAATGCGAAGTGTTAACGTATGGTTTCGGTGAAGATAACGACCTATGTGCTTACGATTCAAAGCTTGTTAATGACAGAGGTCTTCTCGGTGTTAAATACAAAGTTAAAGGTAAACTTAATATTGATGTAAGAGTTAATATGCCCGGAACTTTTAGCGTATATAATTCGCTATGCGCTATTGCAATATGTGACAGACTTAATGTCAATATTAATCTTACAAGAGCTGCGATTGAGAGGGCAAAAGTAAAAGGACGAATCGAGATGCTTAAGGTGCCCGGTGAGTATACATTAATGATTGATTATGCTCATAATGCCATGAGCCTAGAAGCGCTTCTTAAGAGTCTTAGAGAATATAATCCTAAGAGACTTGTAGTTCTTTTCGGCTGTGGGGGCAATCGTGCTAAGGGCAGAAGGTATGCTATGGGAAGTGTGGCGGCAAGATATGCCGACTTTACAATAATTACCTCAGATAATCCAAGAGATGAAGAGCCGCATATGATAATTTCAGATATAATTGCCGGATATGCACTTGGATTGCAGGGTAAAGATGCTGAAGATATAGATGATTTAAGTGAAGATGAAGTAAAAGAATTAATCGAAAGTATTGATATGACAAGAGATGATTTTATATCTATCGAGAATCGTATTGATGCAATCGGATATATAATGACTAATGCCAAAGAGGGTGACTTAGTTGTTCTTGCCGGTAAAGGTCATGAAGATTATCAGATTATCAAGGGTGAGAAGCATCATCTTGATGAGCGTGAAGTTGTAAGCGATATCGCTAAAGGAATCGCTAAGAATCATGAGGCGTTTGATAAGCTAAAAAAAAACGGAAAAATAGATTAATAAGCCTATAAATCGTTCTTGAATAAGATACAGTAGGGAGTTTGTGATTATATATGAGGTATTGCAATGTAGTTGTAGATATATCCTTAGATAAATTAGATAAGACATTTCAATACAAGATACCTGATGACTTGCAGGATACATTAATCGAGGGAATGCAGGTTACGGTGCCTTTTGGCAAGGGCAATAGGGAAATTACAGGATATGTGGTGAGCTTAAGTGACGATCCTGAATTTGACCCGGCCAAAACAAAAGAGATTCTTAAAATTGTAGATAATTCTACAAGTATTGATAATCAATTAATATTGCTTGCCGGTTGGATGAAGCGTAATTTCGGCTCAACCATGAATCAAGCGCTCAAAACAGTAATCCCGATTAAGAAAAAGGCAAAAGCCAAAATCAAAAAGACAGTCGTACTTAATCTTGATTCTCAGTCGCTACAGGATGAATATGCAACGCTTATGTCGAGAGCAAATCATTCTGTCGCTAAGGAGAGGCTTTTTGATGCGCTAAAAGAGAATGATGAGATACCCTGGGAAGTTGTAACGGGTAAGCTTAATATCGGATCTAATATAATACGAGATTTCGAGAAACATGGCTTCGTTACGATTAGAAATGAGAATACGTATAGAAATCCGCTTACACATTTACAAGGGAAAGAGAAAAAATTAACCTTAAATGATGCGCAAAAGGATATATGTGACAGGTTTATAAATGACTATGACAAGGGTGACCTTGGGACTTATCTGGTATACGGAGTTACGGGCTCGGGTAAGACGCTTTGTTATCTTGAGATGATAGAGCATGTAATAAATGACGGTAAGTCGGCTATAGTGCTTATTCCCGAAATTGCGTTGACCTATCAGACGGTCATGCGTTTTTACAAAAGATTTGGCGATAAAGTATCGATTCTTAATTCGCGGATGAGTATGGCTGAAAGATACGATCAGTTCGAGCGAGCAAGAAACGGTGATATAAGTATTATTGTGGGACCGCGTTCCGCACTTTTTACGCCATTTCCGAATCTTGGGCTTATCGTTATTGACGAGGAGCATGAGACTTCATATAAGTCCGAG
>JAIKVT010000121.1 GCA_024685495.1 Lachnospiraceae bacterium | reverse complement strand
GAAACCGTCCTGACTGTAAAGGACGGTGTTCAGGTGCTGGCGGAACAAAGCGTCTGCACAAAGTGCAGCCGGGTAGTCAGTCAGAAAGTACTGCAGCCGGTATCTGCCCTTATATAGATGTTATCAAGTAACAAAGTAATTATATGCTACATTATCCTTATTATGCCACTTTGACTTCAATAGGCCACCTGCACTCTATGCGCCTTCTTTTGAAAGGGCAAATTTTCTTATGTAATGCGAAATCGTTGATGCCACAACGAATCCGATTGAGATTCCAAGAAGTGCAAGTAAGCAATCTATTCCGTTTTCTACGAAAGTATTAGTCTCCCCGAGGATAAGTCCACCTATCGTGTAGTATATTAAGTCTGCAGGAATCAGCGGAATTATGAACGGATATAAGAATACCGTAGCCGGAGTGTTCTTCTTAGTTGACACAATCTCAGCGAATATGGCTGCTGCCATAGCTGCAAGCCCGGCGTATAGGATTCTATACGGAATAAACATTTGACATATTATATAAACTGTCCTAACTAAGGCACCACCGGCTCCTGCTATAAGTAAGAACTTGCCTCTAACCTGGAATATTATTGCAAAGCCCAAAGACGCAAGGAACGATAATCCGATTAATTCTAACGATTCTACCATGTATACCACCTCCCGAATAAAGCGTATGCAATGAATACGCCTAGACAAATAGTAAGCGTCTCTAAGACTACTTTGAGAAACTCAAGTATACCGTTCATCTCGTTGCCACATAAGATATTTCGCATTGAGTTAACGAGTGGCACACCCGGAATGAACATCAGCGATATCGCCGTGAGCATACACATTATATCTGATGTAAAATTAATCCACGTCGTAAAGAAGAATACTGACGCTGCCGCAAACATATTAGTTATGTTAATAATAATTCTGTTAAGATTCGCTCTTCGAAGCGGGCGGGATATCCAATACGCCATCACGGTAACTAATGCCGTCACCACAAGCTCCTGCCAATTTCCGCCAAATATACGGCAAAGACATGTAATTGCGAGGACAAATGCTCCCATATCAATCCATGTACCATATGAAGGAACCATGATGGCCTCATACAACATGTCTTGCAGCTTCTTAGGTTCGGGAGCCTCTTCGCAAACTTTGTTAGCTAAACGGCTAAGCTTAGTAAGCTTGGTAAGATGGATTGCAGGACCGGGAACGGACACCTGTCTAATATGAGTCTCACCGTCTGCCGTCTTGGCACTTAATGTAATATTACTGCTGAGCGAAAAGATACTTACCTCGTGAAGCGAATATGTCTTACATATCCTCTCCATCGTATTATTGGCTCTCTCTAAGTTGGCGCCGGCGAATAATAATTCCCGGCCGAAATGAGCCGCAAAATCAATAATATAATCAATATCTCTCAATTCTATCACCTCTAAAATAATACTCTGTTAATCGCAGAAAAATCGCCTTCATAATGAAGGCGAAATAATCATTTTAAACTAATTGCCATCTTCAATCATCTGCCTGATTATCTGATTGGCCTGACTTAATAAATTTTCATAAGCTGTATCTGTCGTAGAATTGCCTTGTTTCTGAAGTTCTTCTACAAAAAACTCGTATGACGTGTGATTGGGAAATTCTTTAAGCTTCTCAGCTAACTCCGCTGCCACCTTGGCTCTGGCTTCAGCTGATGAAGCAGATACCTCACTCGAACTGCCTGCACTCACTGTATAAACTCTATCCGGCACTTCAACGCCGTTATTGTAATAGCCCATAACAAGAGCTACCGCCTTAGGCGTCTCGCCGTTATCGGGAATTCCTCCCGCTCTTGCCACGGCATTGGGACCTGCGTTGTATCCGGCATATGCCAACTCGTAATCTCCGTCGAATCGATCAAGCATCTGTCTTAAATATTTGGCACCGGCCATAATATTCTGATACGGATCGTAGATGTCTTCAACGCCGAGTCCTTCAGCAGTCGACGGTAACATCTGCATAATTCCTACAGCACCCGCCGAACTTACACAATCAGGATCAAAATCCGATTCTAACTTAGCAACGGCTTTAAGAAAATTGACGTCGATGTTATATGTCTCAGCTGCTTCGTTAAGCATATCTTCTAGAGACATCGTCCTCGAATCTGCATTAGCGGTACTCAGTCCGTTGTAGTGATCCGCTAACTTAGTCGCTTCTTCTGCAAGCGTGTTGGCAAAGTCAGCGCTTGGCGCAGCCTTCTCAACCGTCTCTGTATATACAGTTGTTCCCTGATCATTTATTACTGATATCTTCATGCATTCGCCCTATCAAGATCATCTAGTCTATCAACAATACGAAGCATAACTGTCTTAGGCACAGAGCCGTCGTCAATTAATTCATCAGCACTGCAATCGCACTGAAGTAAAACAGTGGCATCAAGCCATTCTTCTTTCTGAAATTCTTCATAAAACAAATTATAAATCTGCTCCGTTCGAAGAATCTGTGATAGAGGTTCATCTCTCAATTTCGCCATACTTTACACCCTCGATAAATACTCTCCGGTTCTTGTATCAATCTTAACTACATCACCCTGCTCTACAAATAGAGGAACAAGGATGTTGGCTCCTGTCTCAACTGTAGCAGGTTTTGTTGCTCCGGTAGCTGTATCGCCCTTGAATCCGGGCTCTGTCTCTGTAATCTCAAGTTCTACCGTAATAGGAGGTTCTACTGAGAATACCTTGCCCTTGTATGAGCAAACTTTACATGTCTCATTCTCCTTAACGAACTTAAGCGCATCACCGATATCATCTGCTGATAAAGCAATCTGATCATAAGTCTCTGCATCCATGAAATTGTATAAATCTCCGTCTGCATACAGATATTGCATATCCTTACGATCGATATGTGCCTGTGGAAACTTCTCTGTAGGTCTGAAAGAAGTCTCTACAACACCTCCGTTGACAATATCTTTTAATTTAGTTCTTACAAATGCTGCACCCTTACCGGGTTTAACATGCTGAAATTCTACAATCTGACATACCTTTCCATCGTATTCTACCGTCAGACCGTTCCTGAAATCCCCAGCTGTAATCATTGTTAAATCCTCCTTAAACAATCTGCTGCTATGAGTACACTCATAAACTTACCTTATTTTATACTATATCTTGTATTATTGCAAGTAATAACACACTATTTTTGCATAATTGAATTTTAAATATCGATGTGGTAAACTACCTTATAATATACTTGAAATACTTTACCGAATAAAAAATACATCTTGAATATAATTGCTAGGGGTTAAAGGAGACTAATAATGGCACTTAAAGAATCTGGGGAAATGTACATCGAGACTATACATGTTCTGTCTCAAAAATCTAATAATGTTCGCTCAATAGATATAAGCGAGCACATGGGATATTCCAAACCGTCAGTAAGCCGTGCCATCAGAGTCCTCAAGAAAGAAGGACTCATCACTACAGATGACAACGGGTTTATCAAACTTACCAAAGAAGGTCAATCAATCGCCACTAATATATATGAGCGACACACCGTATTATCGGAATTCTTCAAAGAGCTTGGCGTCGATGAAGAAACAGCGACAGAAGATGCGTGTCGAATCGAACACTATATAAGCGATAAGACGTTTCAAGCAATAAAAGATCATATGAATGAGTTAAATAAAAAATAGTCGTTATGACTATTTTTTATATGTTACTTATCACATTTTCCACCACCAACCATCTCGTAATCTTTATCATCATCTATCATGGATATCATGATGTCGGCGAACTTAGGATCGAATTGCGTTCCTCTTCCGTCAACAAGTTCCTGTCTAACCTTCGACTGCGGCATAACCTTGCGATAGCTTCTGTTACTCGTCATCGCATCATACGCATCGGCAACTGCGATTATTCTTGCAACCTCCGGAATATCTTCGCCCTTCAGGCCGTCGGGATAACCGTTGCCTGCGTATTTCTCATGATGCCATCTCGCTCCATCAGCAATCTCCGGCATCTCGGTAATGTTATCTAATATCTCACCGCCCATAACGGGATGCTTCTTAATCTGTGCAAATTCTTCATCATTCAATTTGCCGGGCTTATTAATAACTTCGTCGGGCACACCAATCTTGCCGACATCGTGCAAAATTCCCATCATATAAATCTTTTGCTGTTGCGTCTCATTATATCCGTACCTCTTCGCGATTTCCCTCGAATACTCGGCAACCCTCCTAGAGTGGCCGTTAGTATAAGCATCCTTAGCATCGATTGCCGCTGCAAGTGAACTTACGACATGAAGAAAAAGCTGCTCATTTTCCTTAGTCTTAATCCTAACCTCTTCCTCGAGATTTCGCTGAAGCCTGATAAGTTCGACCGCATTCTTAACTCTTAAGATTAACACCCCTGCAACAAACGGCTTTCTTATGTAATCCATCGCACCGTATGACAGTCCTTCTTCTTCCGAGCGCTCATCATCCCTCGCGGTAAGAAAAATTACGGGAACATCTTTTGCCTTAGTCTTCTTAAGCTCATTCATAACTTCGAAACCATTCATCTTCGGCATCATAATATCAAGAAGAATCAAGTCAGGAAGCGGCTTATCTTCGATATAGTCAAGAAGCTGCCTTCCCGATCTTAGCACGGTCGTCTTCATTCCGGCTTTACTAAGAATGTTCCATGCGCTTTGTAAAATTACAGGATCGTCGTCCACAACAACAATATTATTTCTCATCATGTCTCCTTAAACACCTAATTCAATTGCCACCATAATTTGCAGCAATATTGGAGCTATATTCTCAATACGCGACACGCGTTATTTCTTGCGCTGGCCAATGAAATACGGCACAGCAACAAGGCAAATGGCACCTATCATATTGCCAAGAGTTACAATCAAAAGATTATAGAACAGTCCGCCTACGGTCAAGTCCACTCCGCACGGTCTGAATAATCCTATCGTAAGAAGCGTCATGTTCGCAACGCTATGTTCAAAGCCTGTTGTGATAAATGCGAACAGGCACCAGAAAATCATAATAAGCTTGCCGGCTTCTGATTTTAATCTGAACGACGCCCATACGGCAAGACAGACAAGCACGTTACAGAGGATGCCCCTACACAAAAGTTCCACCGGTCCCGCTGACATCTTAGCTAAGGCTGCCTTCGCCATGAACTCGCCCGCGCTGCCGTCTCCAAGCCCCGTGAAATGATATATCACTGCAAGAAGTACGCTACCACACGCATTTCCAATCCAACACACAACCCATAGCTTGACAGCATCTAAAACCGAAGTCTTACGCATCAAAGCTCCCGCCGTCATAACGAGGTTGTTGCCCGTAAAAAGCTCCGCTCCGCACATAACGACAAGTGATAAGGCCACGCCGAACGACACGCCCATAAGCACTTTAGTCACCGGTGCACCGTCCATGAGTCCTCCTATGGTAAATGCTAATAACACGCCGAATCCTATGAACATTCCCGCAAGCATCGACAGCAGGAAATATCCCAAAAAATTGTTCTTAAGAAAGTCGCGTTTTGCAACTGCGGCGTTACCCATCTTCTCAAAATCTTCTGAAAACATACTAACCTCCTAACCAAAAACCATCTTAGTAATGTCTCAAACTTCAAATCTGTATTCTCTAGTAATGTCTCAAACTTCTAATCTGTATTCTCTAGTAATGTCTCACAACTTCAAATCTATATAATTGTACTTTAGTTCCCGGTGCGATTCCGGCTTTCTGTCTTGCAATGTCAATTTGATCTTCTACAGTATCTACTCCGTCAAGATCCGGAAGCAAAAGCCCCCTCTTATAGCCCGACTCGACAATGACTCCGTAGCGTTTAACATCGAGCTCGTCTTTGGATGCAATTTTCTCAGGCTCGCTTAATACATCAACGCTGATATCAAGCCATTTCAACTCATCTTCCGTAATCGGATTAAAGCGATAATCTTTTGAAGCGGCACTGATTGCGTTGTTAATAATCTCTTCACCGAGATTATCCTGTGTTGCAAGAATGGTTCCGATGCATCCTCTAAGCTGTCCGTTTTTATGGACAGATACGAATGCACCCGCTCGTCTGTTTAATATCTCATCAGGCACCCAATCAGGCATATCAACTGCCCTTTTATTCTTAACAAAATATTCAAGCGATGTCCTCGCAAGCTTAACGTAGTCGTCCGACTTTGCTCTTATATCATTCAATTTATCTTCTTCCTTTCGAAGTACGTCATCCAAAAAATGACGGCTCTCATCAGGCCCCTTCGGAATAAATGTGCATATGCCGTATCCGACTCCCGTCACATCCTCGTGCGACAACTGCTCGGCCTCTACCTTAACACCGTCGAGCGCACCCGCCATAATTACAAATGAGCGATGACCGCACTCCGATGCTTTATCACAAAAATTCTCATCGAAATCAAAGAGTCTGTCGAACTGCCCCGATGAGCAAACCTCCATTATTCGCTTGTCATATTCAGGTCCCTCTTTGGCAAATCCGTAAGGTCCGTAGTCTTGCAATTTATGCGACAAATCTCCGCTCGCCACATATACAACACGCTTATCTAAATCTTCTACAGCCTTTTTAATCATCATGCCGTATTGATAATGAGTCATAAGGTCGAGTCCCGACAACCCTGTTCTTAAAACTTTAAAATGTGTATATTTCTTCAAGATAAAATACAAGGGGACCATCGTGCCATGATCAAGTCTTCTCTCTCTTTCACCCATCGTGCCGGCAGGAAAATCCTGCTCCTTAGCCATCCTACTTATATAATCAGAAAGTGTCTTATCATAATCAATATTGAACTTCACATCTCCCGCGCCGAAGTCTGAGAAGGAACCCGTTGCACCTTTGCCCGGTGAAATGTGAAAGTAATCCGAGTACATAATCGAATGCGGACTCGATATGATAATGGTCTCGGGCTTAAGATTAGCAATCATATCTGCCACCTTCTCATAAGCGGCAATTGTCATCTCGATTTGCTTCTCACTTCCCCTTCCGACACTCGGAACTATCATCGGTGGATGCGGCACCATAAATGCACCAACTATAGACATAAGCGCTCCTTTCTGAAATTATACTTCTTCTAATATATTTGCTGAAAGTATACTTCTTCGATACTCCTTATTGAAATTATAATCCTTACTTAAATTATGCCTCTTCTAATATTCTTATTAAATAATCCCACATTCGACCGGCTGATTCAATATCTAATCGCTCTTTCGTTGTGTGGATATCTTTTACATCAGGTCCAAAGGCTACTGCATCAATTCCCTTAATCTTCTCTGCAATAAAACCGCATTCTAATCCTGCATGTGTTATCTCAACCTTGGCTTCAACGCCAAACATTTCCCCGTATATATCAACCATCTTATCTCTAAGCGGTGAAGTCCTAACATATTGCCAGGCGGGATATCTGTCTAATATCTCACACTTTGCACCCTGACCATTTGCAACCCATCGTACCCTATCAATTAAGTCGTCTGCACTCGAATCAACTTGAGATCTAACCAGAACATTCATACTAAGTTCTTTCTCGGATAATGTACATACTCCACAGTTGATTGAAGTATCAACAGCGCCTTCCATATCACTACTCATCCTGTAAATGCCCTGATGAACAGATGACAACAACGAAATCACATTATCTGTCGATTCTTTAGTTAAAGGTGTAAGTTTACTGTCACCATTTTCCTGAACCGTAGCACATTCAATATTAATATCCTTCTCTATGCCGGCGTATTCTGTATCGATTTCCTTAATAAACTCATCTAATAACTCATTACATTTCTTAACATCACTTACCGCAATAAGTAGTCTTGCACTGTTGGATATAACATTAATCTTATTGCCTGTCTTGAATTCAACCAAACGTACATCTACACCATTAGCCAGCTTTCTAATTAACCTGTCAAGAGCAGTATATGCGCTTAATCTTCCCTTATTAATATCGCAGCCTGAGTGGCCTCCCAAAAGACCGGATATATTGATTTCGAGCAAGTCATAATTACACATTTTACGTAGAACGGGCAAAGTAATATTAAGCCTGCATCCGCCTGCGCAACCAACAGTAATCAGCCCTTCCTCTTCATTATCGATATTGAGAAGTCTCCGTCCTTGAAGCATGGATAAATCTATTCCACTCGCACCGTCCATACCGTCTTCTTCGCTTGCGGTAAATACTACTTCAAGCCTAGGATGCTTAACAGAATCTGAGTCTAGCACTGCAAGAGCATAGGCCACAAATACTCCGTCATCACCGCCTAATGTCGTACCCTTCGCAGTAACAAATCCGTCAACTATCTCAAGTTCAATCGGCTCTGTCGCCATATCCTTATTAACATCGGAATCCTGTTCGCATACCATGTCCATATGGCCTTGGAGTATTATAGGCTCTCTGTCTTCATACCCTGTGCTCGCCTCTTTAAATATTATGACATTATATAAATCATCCTGATATACTTCTAAATTTCTCTCCTTGGCAAATGCAACAAGATAATCACTGATTGCTTTCTCGTTATATGTACCTCTCGGTATGTTAGAAATCTCTTCAAAATATTTAAAAACCTCATTCGGGTATAGATTCTCCAGCATAGTTTACCTCCGTATATTAGACTTTCGCCTTTCACTTCATATCAGACAGATATGTCCGATTAATGACACATTTCAAAGAAGTCTAATCAGACAATGCGTCTGTATTATATCCTAAATAATTCAGAAGATTAATGCAACCATAACGCACATCATTATACGCCGCAACGAAGTCTCCCGTGTACCACGGATCGCTGATGCTTCGGCCGGTACTCTTCGGAATATCGAGCATCAACTTAATCTTGTCGTCGTAGTCTTCGCCCGTAATGCGCTTAACATTTCTTATATTATTCGAATCGGCGCATAGGATGTAATCGTACTTATCGTAGTCGCTTCTCGTGATCTGGCGCGCCCGCTTGCCGCTAAAATCCGTGTAGGCAGTCCTGCCGATTCCGTGGCGCCTAAGCATCTCTTTGGCAGGCGGATAGATAGGGTTACCCTCACGGCCCCAGATCTCCTCGGTGCTCGTCGCCGCCGACTCGATATAAAAGTCCTGCTGCACCCCGAGCTTCTCCACCATATCTTTCATAACAAATTCCGCCATCGGCGAGCGACAGATGTTGCCGTGGCAGATGAATAGTATCCTAGTCATTCATTTTCCTCTCTTGTTTTATCTCGGTTTATCCCGGATTTATCTCGGATATTAGCCTTTTTTCAAGGTTTTCGGAATTTTGGTCAAATGACCGTTGTTCGGCATTTCTCGGCTTATCTCAGCCTATTTCGTCCTTCAAATGGTCTAAAAATTGGTCTAAATTGGCCTAATTTTTTCATTTTAGACCATTCAAATATTATTCCGACATTTGCCGTTTTCCTATGGCATAATTTTTTCTAAGCCCTTATTTTCTGCGGTTTTTCAGCCATTCGCACCAAATTTTATTACCGAATGCTCATTATCTTTTATGCCCAACTTCTTATACTCTTCATTTGCCTCGGCCTGTTTCTTAGCCATCTTCTCCATCTCGTCCTTGGCATCATCGAACTTCAGATGAGTATACGTATTCAACGTAACACTTATATCAGAGTGACCCATAAGGTATTGCAGTACCTTTGGATTCATTCCCGACTTAGCCATATTCGAACAATATGTATGACGGCACACATGCGGTGTAATTCTCGGAAGCTGTACACGATAAATGCTATTATACTTATCAACCGCATGCTGAAAGTACTTCTCCCAATGCAGCGCAACCATCGGCTTCCCATCCTTGTCAAACCAAAGAAATCCGGAATAACCATCAATCATCGGCTCCACCTTTAACTTTGGTCTTCTTGCAAGGATTCTCTCAAAGCACTCATACACATCATCCTGCATCGGAATAACTCTCTTCCCGGCATTGGTTTTAGTTGTATTAATATATACTAATGTCCCTGTCTTCTGTAATTGATGGTCAATGTTAATCGTCCTGTTCTCCATATCGACATCTGATATGGTTAAGCCTGTGAACTCCGAAATACGCATCCCCGTATTAAAAAGAATGTAAAAGCCATCGTAATATCTACAGAAATGTGAGTCATTCTTAACAAATTCAAGAAATGTCCTTTCTTGCTTTCTCGAAATAGCTTCCCTTGTTACAGAATCATTTACCAAAACAGTAGCTATCAGGAAATCAAATGGATTCTTCCGAAGTATGTCATCATCGACAGCCATCTGAAACGCTGGGCGAAGCACTCCTCTAATAGTATGAATAGAAGAATAGCTTTTCTTATCCACCTGCTGTAATTTAATCAACCATTCTTTGGCATCAGAGAGTCTTACTCTATCGATTCTCTTAGCGCCAAATGGATCTCTTTCCAATAATCTGAGTACTGTTCCATATCCGGCTCTCGTCGTATGCTTAACTCCGGTTTTTGTTGCAACATATTTCTTCGACAGCTGAAGAACTGTAAGTCCACCACCATCAGGAAGAATATCATCCTCAAGATCTCTGTTAATAGTTTTTTCTTGTTCTCGCAGAGGCAAGTTGTCTCTTTTACCGTACGGAAGACTATCAGTCGCCACCAATCTCCAACTGTAAACCGATTTACGTTTACCATTAGAGTCAGTATATCTAAACCTATAGCGTCCGTCCGCATCCTGGCTCTCCCCTGTGCGTAAAATACGATTCTTATTATCTCGTCTTTTCTCGCTCATTCTACGTTGTCTCCTTTCTTATTCGGAGAGCCGTATTCTATATGCTTTTATAGATACATAGTCCTATATAACTATGTACAAATAGCATAACACAGAACCAGCTCTTTCTCTATAAGAACCTTGTCATCAGGCTAAATTACATTCATCTTTTCATCCATGTACTTTTCAAACTGTGCTCGTTTGATTAACGCTCTGTTACCGTTCCACAAAACAAAGTCATCATCCTTATGTTCTTGAACAAAAAGTTTAAGCTTCTTGTATCCGATTCCGAAATATTCCGATGCCTCATTCAATGTCAACGTATATTTCTTCCACCAAGGTAGAACCAAATTGTTTTCCTTATTGACCATATCTTATAAACCTCCCATGTATAACAAATCTACGAAGGTCAAAGTAAACATTTTCAAATAATTTTTCAGAGATGTTTACTTTTAGTGTTCTAGATTTGTTATTAGTAAAGGGATTTTTTGCCCCTCATTTTATAGAAATTTAAAGCAATGAATTTTTACTAATTCAAAATAACATCTGAAAGAAGTAAAAATAAGTGCTCTGAAATTTCTATATATAAAGGGCACTACTTAGTTAACGCAAGATTCGCCTGCGTCAGACAAAAACTCGCTACGCTCGTTTTGTCTGCCTTCGGCAAATCTTGCTGGGGTTATCACCCCAGACCCGATAATGGTTTTCTGCTTCGCAGAAAACAGCAATGGTGCTTCGCACAAATCGACTCCGTCGATAATCAATTTTCACACAGGAGGAATTCAAAATGAGTAGACCAAGGAAAGAAAAATCTGAAGAAAGAGGAAACAGAATTACCTTTCGATTGACCGATCAGGAATTAGATAATTTGAAATCTAAATCAAGAAAATCAAAAATATCGATTTCGGATTTTGTAAGAGAGCAAATCAAAAACGGAAAGGTTGTGATTTCAAAAAACAATAAGTCCGAACTAGCAAAAGCCTCAGCACTCACAGAAGAATTTCATAAAATTGGAATCAATCTTAATCAAATCGCTCATCATCTAAATAGTGGATATGATTTCACAGAACCGATAGCTAACGATTTGATTTCTCGCGCGGATGACTTACGAGAATTAACGAATAGGATTAACGAATTATTGGAGAAGTGATATGGCAATCTTAAAACATTTATCATCAAAAAGTGCAAACTATGGGAGAGCAGTTGAATATCTTATGTATGAACAAGACAGACTTACTAATCGTTCTATTGAAGATGAGAACGGTCGTCTTATTATGCGCGAAAATTTTATAATTGATTCTCTTAACTGTAATGTATCCACTTTCGATGCCGAATGTAGAATGCTTAATAATAGATACCACAAGAATCAGAAATACGGCGATATAAAATCCCACCATTACATCATAAGCTTTGATCCGAAGGATGCTATTGAAGGCAAGCTCACTATGAAGGACGCACAGCAAATCGGAATGGAATACGCCGAAAGAAATTTTCCCGGGCACCAGGCAATCGTCTGTACTCATGATGACGGTGAACATGGAAGTGGAAACATACATGTGCATATAATCTTTAATAGTTTGAGAAAACGAGATGTTAAAAGACGTTACTTTATGGAGAGAAAAATTGACTGCCGTGCCGGTTATAAGCATCATCTTACAGATAAATACCTTGAATACCTTAAAATCGACCTAATGGACGTATGCAAGCGGAAGAAGTTACATCAGGTAGACTTAAAGAAGCCTGCCAAGAAAAGAGTTACAGAGAAGGAATATTGGGCTAAAGAACGTGGAAAAGAAGCTAAAGGGGAAAGCTTCAGAACTAACAAGGATATCCTGCGCTCTGCTATAGAGTACGCTTTCGCCAAAAGCAGATCTGAAAAAGAGTTTGCCCATATTCTTAAAAGCAAATATAATATCACATTTAAAATTAGTCGTGGAAGATACAGTTATATCCTGCCTAATTATAAGAAGGCTATACGTGGAAGGGCTCTGGGAACGGATTATACGGAAGATTTTTTGCGTGTTCGTTTTAAGGAAAATGCTAGGAATAAGAATAGGACTAGGGCAAATGCTGATAATAGAGTTAACAAAACTTTTAGGAACAATACTAATGAAGCCACCAAGAATAGGGTTCCTATTGAACATAGCACACCTGACCGTAAAACATCTAACCTTGAGAAGCTCGATTCTGTAAGAAGACGAAACATCAAGTATCCTCCAGCATTTACTATGGATACAAGGCTTCCGTTCGTGCGTGATTTACAGATATCTGCCATCACAACTACCAACCGTGCTATCGACCGTGGTATTAAGATTAATAACCTTAAAGATATGGCAGACACTATCATATACATGGAAGAACATGGTATTAGTAGCAGAGAAGCCTTAGATAATGCATATCAGAATACCCGCGATAAGCTATACAACGCTCGTTCTGCTCTGAAGAATTCTGAAAATAGCATAGATGCACTTAATGAGCAGATACACTACACCGGTCAATATCTTGTCAATAAGGACGTATATAATGCCTATTTGAAGGCAAGAAACAAAGATAGATTTAGATTTGAACACAGGACGGAAATCGTGCTCTATGAAGCAGCCCAGCGATACATAAAAGAGCATATTGAGGAAGGCACTCTGCCCTCCCGAGCCTATATAAAAGTTGCTCCAGGCAAGACTCCTACATTAAACACGCTAAAATCCACAAGGGATAAGCTCATCAAAAAGCAACAACCTATCCGTGCGCGCTATAAATCTGCCAAAAATGAAGAAAAACGACTCTATACAATTAAACGTAATGTTGATAATATGCTACAAGAGCCTAGCCTTGAGCATCAAAGAAAGCGTATATTAGATATCGAGAGATAGTATATCTACTTAATAGCCTATTTTACCTTCCAATGACCATAACGCTTACCACCAACACGTTCAATGCGACCGGTTTCTTTAAGAACTTTAATAAACTTTTGTACAACTCGTCGTGTTACGCCCAAGCTTTCGCCTAATGCCTCCTGAGAAATGTCAGGTTGCTCCTTCAAAATTTCAACAATCCTAAGCACCATTGCATCGTCCAAAGCACCGTGCTTTTCCGTGCTTTGGTGCTTTGGGCTAATCTATAAGAGCACTCTTGAGCGCCGGGAAATGGAAAATGAACTCGGAACAACTTTTATTTCAAGATAGTCTTTCCCATCCTTCATATGCTTATTCACATCTGCAACGATATCCAATCCCGACTGGGTTTTATTCGGAATATCTTCCATTAACTTTTTGACATCCTTCACGCCGACAACTTTCTCGGCATCATCGATACCGATGTGGCTGGTGCCGCCTTGAGTATTGGCAAAACCACAAAGCCACTTCCGGTATTCCTCTCGCCAGCTTTCCCTATATTCTATGTTTTGACTCTATGCCATAAACATTTACCTCCAGATTCTATGGCGTCTGCCAGTACATCGCCAGAAGGCCACTACCCTTTTACAACCTATGCATTTTGATTCCGCTTTGTGCAGAAAAAATATTCGCGTCATTTCTTACATTCATCGTTTCAAATTTACTTATGACACTCTGCATTGTTTCTGGACTCCAGAATATTTTCAAATACTTCTTCGACCGTGTTATTGCAGTATAGAAAATATTATGTGTGATCATTTCATCAATATCTCTTGTTATTATCACCTTTACAGAATCATATTCTAAACCTTGGGCTTTATGTATGGATACGGCATAGGCAACCTGAAATGGGATATCTGTATCATCTGCAAAGTCCCTGTCATCGTCAGATTCTTTTTTCTTTTTCACCTTAAAGCGAATTACTGACTTGCCAGAATTTAAGGGTTCCAGCAATTCCAATCCGACATTGTCAGCATCAATAGCCATCAATGGCTTATCAACCTCTATCGAAAACCAAATTTCTTCTGCCACATTATCTGCTTCTATATCTACAATGGTACCCTTCAAATTGTTATATAGAACCGGTGTGAATCTTTCAGATTCGTTAAAAAGAATAGGATCTCCCACTTTGAAGGTCCACAAATCCCAGTAGAACGCTTTATTGGGATTATTATTCTGCAGAAATCTGTTAATATTATTAATCCCGTACAATCCGTCATAATTCAAGCACAGAATAATTTCATCCTCTGTTCGCCTATCAAAAACAGTAGAGTCCAATTTTGAAGAATATCTATGACTTACTATATGCTCCGTAAGATCCGTCTCTAACAGTCGCACCTTTCTCCACAATTCCAAAAGTCCTTCATCCTTGGTACGATATGGATTTTCCAACTCCCACCATGCTGCTTTCGGTATAAAGTATCTTGCAAAGGAAAACCAATTCCCAAAATTTATAGCCTCTATCTGATATGTATCTCCCACAAGGATCATCATTTTATATTTTGTCTTCGACAAAATCGCATTCATATCAGCATTGCTAACCATACTGCACTCATCCATGATCAACATATCGTATTCCGTTTGGACACACTGTGACATAAGATACTTCTTTATTGTTGAGAACCTGCAGTTCTGCGCATTCACTTTCCTTTTAAGATTTTCAACCGCTGGATTTGTATTTGCCAAATACAACTTTTCATAGTCGCCGAAAAACTGAGAAATATGGTTAATTAGATATGTTTTCCCCGTTCCTGCCGCGCCATATATTAAAGCCACACAAGATTTTGTAAACATATCAAGAAGGATATATTTCTTTTCTTCGCTATCAATGTCAGTTTGTGAATCGATCCACGAAGATATTGCTGCGTCATACCCCTGCATACCGCTTTGAGAACATTCTTGAAGCTTTTCGATTACCTTCTTTGTATTATCAAACGCTTCTACAACATAGAGGTTTTTGCCAAATTTTTCTATTCGTCTCCTCCAATGCTTTGGTTTATATAGCTTATCATTAAATGCCGCTATCAGTTTATCTACATCAGGAAATCTTTCAACAATATCTGTTTCCTTCGTATACAAACAGGAATTAATATTCATGTTCGACTGAATATAGCTGGCAAAGAATTCACAATCCCTTCCTTCTTTCTCAACACTTCCAAAAAGAGCAGAATTCCCTGGAATATGCTGAATCAAAGAAGATGCAAATGGCATCGTGTCGAAAGGAATACAACCATAGTTTAGCCTTAGTCCGGATAGATACCCATTACCCTCATCACTACGCTGATTCTTAATAACTTTATTATTCATAGTATGAAGCAAGTATCTAATTGTTGTTGATCCTGCTCTGCCGCTTAATATCAACGCTCTACTCTTATCCAAAATGTTTTCAAAATGATGCACCTGACTCCTTGAAAACATTTCCCGTTTAATCCGCCTATATTCCCCATCCGACGAAAGAACTATTTCCAGCAAACTGGCTCCGGATTTTGACAGATATGTCATCATTCCACGATATTCCGCATGGTTAGCCTTGATATCTATGTCAATGCCAAAGATACTGGCATAATTATTTAGTTCACACGGCCTTATAGAAACCATATAACCAGAAAGGATATTAATTGGCATCTTTTTATCATCAAGAATGATATCATCGTGGTATATATCCGCCTTTAAAGAATAATGCGGCGGCACCCAAAATGACGAATAGCACACGAACCGATCAAATTTACTTGTTGTATCATATGCCGGTGTGAGCGTTACCTCGAAATAAACCTTTTCCAGCGCAATAAAAGGCACGACCTTATGAACATACAGTCTCTGTGCTCGGTTTAAATCATTTATAGGCCTTAAAACATTTAGTCTATCTGCTATTTTTTCATGATATTCCTGAATGCTTTTATCCGTGTCCAGTGGGAACTTATCAAGATTATGAAGAATATCCATTTGAAACTGCTTCTTCATAAAATCCTTTATGAGTAAATAATATTGATAGTATTTTAGCGCAAGGCGCTCAGCACCTTCATTTTCAGGAGTATAATGAGACTCTGATTCTTGAAGAAACCCATGAAAACTCCGTAAAAACTGATATCTATTATCCCGTTTAATATATTCCATTGCAGGCTTGATTGTTTGCAAACCTACAACGATATCTCTTCCCTCTCCATACAGTTTTACAGCAATGTGCTCAACAAGATTACGTGAGTAGCTGAGCAAATTCTGAGCCACCAAAGATCTAGTAACAGTCTCAAAATCTATCAAATCAATATTTGAACAAATGACTTGATCTATATTCAATATATCCCTATCTATTCGTAGCATCTGATTTCAAACTGCCTCCAATAATTCATGTATTGTTTCAGAACTCCTCAAGCATACGTCTCAAGATTTGAATGTTCATATATTCTTCCTTGAAAGCATCCATATTGTAATCCTCTACTTGTTCCATATACAGGATTCAGATATTAATTGTATACTCTTCTTTTCGAAACCAGTTATAACATACTATTTATATGGATATCGCTACAACAGCTCAGAAAACTGTGTCTGAAATACCCTTGTATCAGAAAGGTCAATCTCATCCGCTGCATCCAACAGCATCTGACATTTTCTAGATTCAAGCAGCTCCCCTTGCATTCTTCTCGGCAAAGGAATCATCAAATCGTATTTCAGCCTTCTGAATATAATCGGTAATCAGATTATTATTCTCGCAAAATTTCTTAATTCGATCAAGACCGGCAACAGTCCTATTTTTATATGTTCTATCTCTAAAAATATCCGATTTAAGCTATTTATTAGCCAGATTATTGTCCATTATCTGACTCGCAATTTCCCATAAAGTGTCCTCAACGATTCTATATTTCCCCTTACCTTGGTGATTTTATTCAAATAATACTCAAATCTTCTTAATACTTCTTGTACTATTTATATAAGTAATTGAACATCCATCTTTCAACCTTTAATATACATTTATACTTAGGAATCATCTACCACATTGTTCACTTAGTTACAATAATCCATCCAACATCTTCTTTTCTACTGCAGCATTCAAGATTTCTTCTATATTTGTAATTACAAACTTCTGTGCCTGCAAATCATATAAATTAACTGTATACTCATTCCCATATTGGTTTTTTCTTCTTTCCTTACTGATACCAATCATTGATCCCCTCTCGGTTGGAACCTTAAAACGCTCTTCTTCATCTCGAAATATTTCTTCCAGATACCCCAAATTAGTTAGTCCACGAGTAATCACCATCGGGCGAACCTTTGACATTCCATTCATTGCACACTCGTTGATTCTATTACATAACATACTGATAGATACTGGATGTTCTTCAAAATATTGAAAACTCTCCTTAGCTTCTGCTAGCATAAAGAAAGGAATCTTTCTCGCTTCTGCTGAGGTACGACGACTTGCCGCAATAATAATTGAGTCTATAAGTTTGCATACTTCTTTATTATGAAGCTTAATTTTTCTAATATTCATAATCGAATCATCTGGAAAAGATATGCCTGATGTAGGATCTATCCCTTGGGAAAGCTGATTTGCATAGTCTCTCATTTTGTATAGTTTATCCATATCTGCAACCATAAAATCAAATCACTCCCATGCTATTGAATCTAATTCCTTAATAATCCACTGTCCAAGATGAGCATCTACCATCTTAACAAAATATGCCTTCCCATACATATGTTCCTTATAAAAACGCTTATCACACCTAATATGCCTTAAATGATCAGTTACTCCATATTTCTTGCAGTAATATATTTCTTGTTTTAGCTTCTTAATATATTTCTTATCAACCCTAACCTTATTTCCACTAACCAAGAGTCCTGTAACTTCTTGCCTTTGATATTCATATAACACTCGCGTCTTTTTTTCATTTAAGGAAAACCCTTCATCGGTTACTATTTTCTCGACAATCGGTATAATATTTGATATATCAGTATTTGCAGATAACGTAATATCATCAGCATACCTTGTATAGGATGCATCATACTTTTTTGCAAGTTCCGAAATCCTTTTATCCATTTTTAAGCAAACAACATTTGATAGATAAGGACTTGTTGGCGCTCCTTGCGGTAATTCATTATTATATGTACATAGTCTAGCCATAAGATATGAAACACTTATGGTGTATCCATAATAATAAAAAGCTCTAAAGACCTTTTCAAGCTTTACACTTGGAAAGAATTCTTTTAAATCTAAATTTACAACGCACTTTTTCCCAACGTGTGCTTTGGCATTCGTTACTATAGACCTTTCTTTTTGAAAACCCATTGCATATGGAGAAACATACATCTTACTAAGGACATTATCTAAAATCCACTTCTGAATTTCTTTTAATGTTAAAGCCGGCACAGAAAGGATACGATCTCCACCGCTTTTTTTCTTTATGGTTATCTGCTGGTAATAATGACTTTCAAGAGACGATATTATCTTGTAAATATCCTCCTTCTCTCGACCAACCAACAATGAAAAATGTTCTCTATTAAATATCACTGGCATATCCAATGAAATAAGGTTCTCTGCATATTTACACGCAGCATCAATATCTTCCTCCGGTTCATTTTGTTCAATTAATACTATCTGAAGTTCCTCTATATATCCCATATATCTAAACAACCATCATTCTAAAGCACATTTGCTACTAAAATCTGTATTTGTGATATGCAGTCTATATTTGAGTCTGAGCGCGGATATCTCCGCGCGAAGAGGAAAATATAGACTGTAAATGTTGTTATGCCAACATTCACAGTAAGAGAAAGCTTGCCTTTCTCTTACTGCAAATTAAGAAACCTTAAAACTATGAAAGTCCACTGTCCTTTCGCCTTCTAACAAATGTGCTTTAAAATAATGGCTATTCCTCCCCTCCTCTCCACTTATTTTTAGAAAAACTATGAACCGGATAGACCTTTTCTATAGGCCATTTCTCTTTAACACCATCAATTAAATATGATTCACTATCAAAAGAATAGTTTTCCATATCAGAATTTTCTAATGCAAGACGCCCTCCTTTAGAAATTGAAATCATATTCTCTTTTATACATAATTCTTTTTTCTCCAATAACTCTTCAATGTATGAATTCAACAACTCTATTGTCAAGCCTAATTTATACGCCAAATCTGACACAGAGTAACTTGTCCTATATTCCCTAAAATAAGCTAAAATTAACAGTTCAACATATTCATTCACTATAGCTTACCATCCTATTATTATAATTATTTCTTTTTCTCTTTTCGCTAGCCTTTTTCATTTCTTCTATGTTTATCTTTGCATCGTCATCTCTTGGGAAAATAGCATGATTTTTACTTGTAACTTTTCTAAAAACACCTAAAGTATTATTAGGCGTATTATTATAATATGCAACCAATGACTCAGCATGTCTATGCCCTAATATGTCGTGACCATATATATCAAGATCCTCAGATAATCTTATAAATTCATTCTTCCTGCATTTCAATTCTGAATCCTCAATCGCCTTATCAAATTTTACAGAACATTCTACAACGACATTAAACCCTTTAATTGACGCAAATTCTTCAATCTTAGTTATTGCTTTACTCATTGCGCAAATCACAACGTAAATCACTCTTTTATCTTTAAAAATATCATATCTATCTTTTAGAAAACTCTTTAAAGTATCTCCCGATCCACAGATATCATCTATAAGTACGACAGTGTCAAAATAAATCCATTCATCACGTCCTGCTTCTGTATCAACATCTGTAAAGATGTAGTTTTTACTGATATGGTTTAAAAAACCAAATTCTGAGACATAATCGTTACTACTGTTAATTCTCCCAGTTGCTGATTTAACCGTACTATATGCAGTAAGTATTGGATCTAAATCATATTTCGCACTTATCTTGGTATATAATTCAACAAGTCTCTTATTGACATTCTCATGCGAAAAATAATCAAAACGATGAAGTAGATTCTCTATCATAGGCATCGATGAATCATCAAATTCTCGTATGAAATGCGGTAATTCCTCCTTAAATTTCAGAATCCTTACATCATCATCCTTTATTTCCCACTTAACTAAACACAGTCGAGCAATCTCATCTGCCTTTGCTTTTATTTCTGCATCATTCATATATCATTTATCCTAATCCAAAAGATATGTCCGCCTCTATAAATGGAAACCATTCTTCTTCAATATTATATGCATCTATAATATTGTCTTCACTAAAAAAAGTACAAAATAGATTATGTTCCAACCGTTTTTTGTTCTTTGTAAAACTCTAATCCTGGCTCGTAAAAATACGCATAGTTTATCAAATGTTCATCTATACGCGCATTCATATCTATAAACATGATCATAATGATACCCCATACTTATTAACACGCTGTCCTGCTTTGTTAACCTCAGTTTCTTCGAATAACCTATAAAGACTCAATGGCTCGTCTTTTTCAAACCGTTATATCCTTTATTCTACGTACATTTTCTGCGTATCTTTTGATACGTTTTCCGTCAAATTCGTATCATTCAAAACCTCCTGTACCCAAAATGTACCCAAAATGTACCCAAAATATCAAGTACTAGTTAAACATTTTGTTTCATCTGGAATCACCATATCTTCCACAGGCAAATCATTCCTTAGAAGATACAACTGAAAGCTTTCTACCGCTCGCTGTGGTGCAGATGCAGTAAGCTCTATACAATCGTTTTCTTTATTAAGCCTGAACCATTATTCATTTTCCATCCAATACATTGCTTCATCATTAGCCTTCATAATGCTCTCCTGCTATGTATACTTTTTACCATTACCTACTGAAGCCATACTGTCACATCAATAAGTGATCCATCTCGACGCAGTGCAGAACAATAATAATCTCTATCTTCATAAACAATCTGAAGTTCACGCTTCTCTCTTCTTAACGTAGTAGTATCTGCTTTTGAAAACATGGTCTCACTAATAAGCAAATCGCAACCTATGTGTTTTACATAATTTGTCGTTCTTCTTTACCCATTTCTTGTATCAAATACGGTGCCAATAGCAATTATTCTTAACAATGTCATCATCGCATAGGATTATGAACGCGTTTAATTCAAAACCTGCTACAAGCAGTGTTTTCAGCAACTAATAGTCAATGTTAAATAATGATTCCTAATCTCCTCATCATGTCATAAATTCTTATTGTCTTGACCCCCAATTGTTCCGCTACATCCGGAATCTTTGCATACTTGTTGGGATTCTTCTTGCTTAATCCACCCGACTTTTTTTCTTCAGTCACAAGTGTATAACCATTTGTTTTAGCTGATGCAATAAGCCATGGATCTGCAACATTCGATGGTGCCCAACTCGATAACGCTGATTCCTTATAGTATCCTGAACTTGACACAAACCGCATTACTTCTTGATACGATTTTACTGTTTGTTCAGTTACTTTAGGTACAACAATAAGATCATCCACCCCAGAAAGCCATTCAGACAGTTCATCTTTTCCTCCCTCAATCTCTTTTTTTACTAAATCAAGAACTACAATGCTTCCAGAGTCAAGATATTTTTTTAATTCTTTCCAATATGAGGGGACTAAATCAAACGAATAATACAATCTAAATGGTGTAATAAATGTATTTGAATCAACAAGAAATGTCTCCTGTTTTCCCATCAAATCTCACCTCCTAGACTCGAAGCAACTTCCAAAAAAGTCTTTCTACTAGTATTCGTTAACCTAAATACTTCTGTAAAGGTTGTTCTACCAGATGCAACACTATTACAAAGAGCTTTCACAAAGCATCCATCAAGCCGATTTTTTGCATTATTATAGTAATTGCCACCTGATGTTTTATTCTCTTTCATAGTCTTATACTCTATAATAGCGTCTTCTACTATATCATCATACATTTTTTTACTAATTTTTTTTATGTCCAACGCTTTTCTTGCAATTACTGTTTTACTACAATTAAAAACCCTTGACAAACAAGTTATTGTTTCTTGTTCGTCTCCTTCATTAATACTATTCCATTCATTTAAAAACACATCAAATGGAACCATCAATTCACTTGCTACAGCATTACATATTACCTCTATTTGGTTAACATTTTCACTGTTTCCTCTATCATTATATAGATCGTCCTCTCCCAGCCATATATGCGCAATTTCATGAAATAAAGAAAATACTTTTGCCCCTTGAGAATCAACACTATTTATAAATATCAACGGTGCCCACTCGTCCACCATCGCAAAGGCTCTAAACTCATTAATATTCAAAGCCCTATGAGTGTTTTTCCCAACAATACCATTAAGCATTACTAATACACCACTTTCTTCTAACTGCCCTCTAATATATTTAAAAGAATCATTTGCATCTTTTTGCTGCCTAAACCATTCGCGATCCAAATCCATGTCTTGCCTTATACATTCTGCGATATACTCATGTTCTTTTTGCCCACTCAAACTACCCACAATTCTAAGCGTATCAAAGCCTGTCTCTTGGCGATACTCTTTCATCCAATCTTGTACCCTTTTCATGTCATTGATGGTATCAATCATGTCTCTACTTGGGTTAGCAAGTTCCACACTATCAATAGTTCTATATTCTAACAGCTCAATATTCTCAACCGGTGGCTTTTGCAAAAAGAAATAACCAAGCGGTATATGTGATTTACGGCTAAATTCTTCTATCTGATTGAAGGTAGGCGTCTTTGTGCCATCAAGCCATTTCCGAATATTACTTAATAATGCTGTTCCAAGTTGACTTTCGTCTGTTTGGCTCATTGCCCAACTAATAATTTCTGGTTGAATACTTACTTTTACTGTCGGCATAGCTTCTACCTCCTTTCACTCCTATATTCTACTACAACCTAATCATAATTCAAATGTGTTTACATCCTATTATCTTCGCTAGTTTTATTGCATCCTTTATTTATGTTTTGTCCATATACATCGGTTTTTTTATGACTTGAAGATTATTGGATCCAACAATTAATAAATATTAACCCTTCTTTTTCCATTCATCTGCAACTTTAACACAATAAATGTTTCAATATAATTGTCTATCTTCCTAAAAGTCAAAGTCATCTAACTAAGGTTTATTATCTTCTATCAGTTTTATTCATATAAAAAAGCACGGGTGGTTCTGATGCCACCCTAATAGAATTGACTTTCTTGCAAACAATGATGTCAATTTATCATACCATATAGTCCTGTCTTGGACGTCCAGCTGTCTTTTTCAAATTATTCATAAAATTCTTTATAAACTTAACAAGCATATTATAAATTACTTTTTCAACTGCTCCTATCTTCATTCCCTCTACTGCCTGACACATATTAACCCCCTTCGCACCCTTAGGAGCTTGTGCATTATTCATTTACAACATATATATCACTTCATCTTGGAATTTCATCCGGCAAATAAGCGCTCAATATACTTGCAATCTCTTCATAACACTCTCCTTTTAACAGAGTAATAACTTTTCCTTGATATTCCTCATTTTTAATGCCCATAAACTCGCCTATTGTCTTTGAAATACCCTTCTCGTTAAATATTTTCAATATACTTTTATAATCATTGCTCTCTAAAGCCTGCCGAAAAATTATTTCTCTTTCATTTCGGATATCATTATATGAAATAGAATCCAATCCTTTCTGCAATGTATTTTTCGCTTCTTCTTCACTTTTGTTTTTAATTTCTATACAAGACAGTTGATATTTTATCTCTGCAACCACGCTTTGACATAATTGAAGTTCAATCATATTCGCAAATTTAGTATTGATTACATGACCCTTTATATTTTCTATTGTTTGTTCAACTCTTTCCGTCGCAAAACGTTTTGCAACAAAACTTATTAATACTTCAACCAAGAATACGTTTTCTACCTAAGCAACATCTATTACATATATACCGTTTTTCTTCAATGAAGCAATTTCGTGTTCTGATCTATAATCACGATCAATTAATCCATATACAGTGCATTCATGTAATATTTTACTATTTCTAAATGCCTTAGTTCTTTCAACTACTTGTGCACATCCTCCACACGGAATGACTACATAATCGCGGTATATTTGCGTATATAATTGACTATCATAACTACTTGTTTCACCTTCCACAAATAAAACGTTTTTTCTACTACCTAATATCTCAAAAACAAGTTCTCTGGTATACTCTCTTCAATTATCTGTTCAAGTTTCCAGTGCTCTCCATCATAATCTTTAATCCAAATTTTTTTGCATTAACATAATCAGATGCAAAATTCAAATCATGAGTAATATATATAAACAAACAATCTTCTCTACATTTTTCTAGCTCTTTCCACAACCTATTCATTATAGATGGATGTAAATGCACCTCTGGCTCATCAATAATTAGCATTTTGTTCTTTGGCACAGATAAAACCTGAGCGGCCAAATAAAGAACTGCTCGCTTTCCGTCACTCATTTCAGTCGCAGAGTACTTATTAAAATTTCCATTTTTATATAATCCTGCATAAAATTTCGAATCATCTTCTATAAGTTCTCGTTGTGGAAAAACCGATTCCCATATATGTTGAATTTTATCAATCGACGTAACGGGTGTATCAGGCCATTCCTCTTTATTATTTCCTTTATCTTTACACTCTTGATGGAATTTAGAAATCTCATTATTTTTTAATGCTATAACTGCCGCCAAAACACTATCATAATCGTCCATCAATCTAGTGGTATAATGCCCCCAATTCCATCTTTTCCCTTTATTATGATCATTTCCATCACCACTCCCATAAAAACCCAATTCTTCGCGTCAGAATAGTTTTTAAGTGGAATATTTTCATTGAAATTCAGATTACGTTGTGCTCCAACACGATGCACACCATCAAAATTTTGACACTCAATCCATGCACCCAATTTACTTTTACCAGAACCATTAGCCCCAATAATAACCGCATTATCTTGCGTTTCATACTCTGTTTTCTGCCCGTTTTCATCAGGGAGCCAATATTTAAAACTCATTCAACACTACCTTCCTTTTTACATATTACCGCTTTTTCCTTTGAAGGCTACCAGTAGCCCCTTTATTTTTACTCGCACACAACTCTGTTAATGGTTCCCCAATTGCGGCTTTTTAATTAAATCCTTATACCAGCTCAATTAACGCATCTCCAATAGTTGGATCGATCCCACTCAAATCCATCTCCTTATCCCCCTTATCTCGGTCCCGTAAATCTATCGCCATTTAGATAAATCATATGGTCTGGCATATCTGCAATCCATACTTCTGTTTCCCATGCCAACGACTCCGCAAATTTCTTGTATGTTGCAAAATCCAAAAAGTTGTAACAAATATTTCCCCAGCCAAAACATTGGCTGTCATTTCTAAAACCTCAATTACTCTCTTTGCGTCCATTGGCCCGACTGACGTTACTGACTCTACAAAATAAATCCAATCCGAATCTTCCCTATACAAAACGACATCCGGCATCTTATCATGTAAAGATATTTCAAATCCTAGCTTTTTCAATTTATCATCATTTTTTACTAAATCTTTAGCAATTGTATCTCCCACATAAAGACCTTCCGCATTTGGTGCGAATCTAGGCGCAAATTCCTCAATAATGCCTTCTGTAATTCGTTATGCTTCCCTGACGAAAACTGAAAATCCGTTCCGTTGATTCTAACCGGCATCATTGTTATTCTCTTTTTTCGAGGCATAAATATCCACTAACTTCTCATGATATTATAAGAAGCGTTGCACCATCTTATCATCATTGCTCGAATTAATTGCTTGCAAAACTTTTAACGTTTCTTCTGTTATTCCAGTTCTATAATTATATAACATATTTGTTATACATATCGCTATAAAGCCTTTCTTTATGCACACTTATTTTACACAGTTTTTCTTGTTTTTATACTTTCCCATTTAAAAGGTATCACGCAATTTAGATTATTCCTTTTTCTTAAATTCACCCACCAAAAACTCTTGATGTAATAATTATTTCCACAAGTTGTTGTGGCGTACGGGCTTGATCAACTGCGTGTTTTATCAGTTCCTTTTGCCCGTCTGTGAATTGATTATTACCATTATCAATTAAGAATTTACACAAAACTTTTACTTGTTTCTCATTCATTTCTATGCCCCTATTCTATTACCTGTACATCGCCAAAAACAACTATCACTCCGAATCACTCATCCTATTCTTCAACGCTCTCAATCTCATCAACACTATAAGTCACTACGTCAACAGGGTATTCGTCTGCATCCCATACCTCCACTTCACACTGAGTCCCTTCAGAATAAACACTAACCACAACACCCATTGTACCCACAGGAAATCCTTCTTTTTCTACCAGTGTTTTTACTCTATCATTTTCTTTAATCATCGCTTTTTCTCCACATAATTTGTTATCATTCTTGGAATTTGACTCCCTTTATCAATCTGATAAACAGCAATAACATTCTTGATTTGCCCATTTTCACCCTTTACCGGAATTCGGTATTTATACTTAGCTCCAAACTCCGTCTTAGAAATACTAATAGGGCTTACGCTTTCGTTTTTTACTGCTCCCTCAATTTGACGAATAAGCTCCTGCGCATTGTTTCTATTAAATCCCAGCGCCCTTTCATATGCTTCTGCTTTTCCCTTCGCATTAGGATTATTAGGATTTAATGAGTAATTTATAAACTTTTCCTCTGGTGTAACTGCATTTTTGTGATTAGGCATTGATATACCCGACACTTCACTCGGGATGTTACCTACATCATCTCCATAAGTTCCCTTGTATAAATCACTCTGTCCCGCTCCCATTAATTATTCCTCACGATACTGGTCCAATCAGGATACTCTACAAATCTGGTTTTCGGATATTCTTCTTCTATATAATCCGGCATTTTACTATAAACGAGTACTATTTCCGGCTCCAATTCTTCCATCATGGCATCCATGCCTGCTTCAAAATAATATCTATTTACTCTATCCTTCAACTGTCCATAGCTACCAACTGAAACAATAGAGTTCTTCTCAACTCCGCTAAAAGCAATTTTCTCGGGAAGGAATTTTCTTGTATAGGTTCTTTCATCTCCCCATCTTACACAAGGAACTACATATACTCCGTGTTTCTGAAAACAATAGCCAATTGCACGACTGCGATAAATATTCGTAATCTGTATTGCAAGCGGCATGTCTCTATAAACAGAACAATCAGGCGATATGAACCCTTGATATTGCTTTAGTATTTCAATATACTCATCTGGATTAACAAGTAAATCCTTAAATTCCACGTCATTCTCGTATTCGCACACAGCAAATGACTTTTTATCTGCTTTCTCCATCTTGCTAAACGGAACAAGATTCTTAGGTATAACGTATTTCTTTGGTTTCTTAATAATAGGCATTTCAAAAATGCCATCAAATTCAGCCCCGATAACAAGTTCTGGATTACAACCATCAGAAAGCGATGCCGCATTCCTTACTGCACTATCTACTACTGAACGCTTATTCATTAGCCGACGTCTTCGTTTCTTTGGTTTTTTTGCTGTAGCCATACTATACTAACTCTCTACTTTCTGTAATTTCTTTTGTCCCATCATTTATACATCAATTCCCAACCTTGTCTAAGGAATTAACCCTAGCATTATCTATCTGTCTTTGTCAATTAACCAATAACCGCCTTTTGTTGGCCCTTTGTGATGTAGTAACCCTTCCTTCTTTAGTTTATTTAAATGATAACGAACTCCATCTGGTGTCATCCCTACATAGTCAGCAATTTCCTTCGCTGACTTTTTCGGATTTTCCCTTAGAATTTCCATAATTCTCTCGGCCACTTCTTTCGTATTTTCTTTGGTAGTCTTTTTCGTTTCTTTGGTAGTTCCAACCGTTTTTTTAGCAGTTTCTTTGGTAGTTGTACCATTTTCTTTAGTAGCTGTAGCAGTTTCTTTGGTAGTTGAATTGTTTTCTCTGATAGATTCTTTGCCAAGCTCATGCTTCAATGTTAGTGTTACCTGATTTAGAACAGTATCCTCGAAAAGTTCCGGTTCAGGCCAATTCTTTTCGCTCCAAGCTGATAGTATGGTGGGAAAACCAGATCCCGCAGTATCTCCATACCCTATCATTCGAAGCATCGTCTGCATCTTTGGGTTTCTTGCTTTAGAGTTACCACCTTTATAGATAAGCTCTTTAGGAAGTTTTAGTGTTCCCGGATTTGAAAATTCAAATGCATCTGAACGCTTTATAACCTTAAGTGTCCCTTCTCCTTGAAAATCTGCGTGTATAATCATATTAATCATTGCCTCACGACATGCCTTATGTTGAGGTGTATCATCTTCGCGAAGTACACCTTCTAGCTTAAAAGGTCTAGGAAGCTCTGATGTCAATTTGGGCATTACCTTCTGAATAAAAGTATACAGATTGTTTTCCCATGTTCCATCATATGTTATTCGGTCATTCCAACGAACATCAAAATTTACATCCGTTTCTTCTCGATAGTCCATATTGATCATATCAAACTTATCACGAATAGGATATCCTTTTCCAAACATCAGTAATCCGGCTAAAGTAAGTCCTTCCACCTTCTTTTGGCGGTCGTAGCGATATCCTCCTAACATTTCAAGGAACTCTTTATCCTCCAAATTATTCCAGACATTATCCTCATTTACAACACGAAATCGATTCCGATATTGATGGAGTGTATTATCATCTATATCGTCCATTGTATAATTCTCCATTATTAAGCCGTCGTTTCCGCCTTCATTCTCATCACGAATCATTGCCCGAACTTCAGCCTGTGCACAGTGATAATCGCCCTCATGATTCCTCTTAAAAGAACCCTTAAATGGATTATCACCAATATAAACCGGTCGTGTCACATAATCTGCTCGTGGAACCTCAATAACGACAAGCTGCACGCCGTCAATGTCAAATGAATAAACATCTTCATCCTTAAGAATGTTAGCATTAACTTTATTTCCGTTTATAGTATTCCAAAAATCTGTAATAATCTTATCAGTATTCTCTACACCGGATAAAACATACTTTTTTTGAGGCATCTCTGCATATTTATCTTCGCTTACACCAAGAAGAATTATTCCACCATTTGTATTTGCAAAAGCTGAATAAGATTCGTATATGGATTTAGGCGTCTTTCTTTCTGCGGTTTTACACTCCAGATCAGCTTTCTCTCCCCGTAGGAGTAATTCACGTATTTCTTTTTCTGTCTTCATTCCGGAGCATCCTCCTTTTTATCATTCAACAATTTCTCCATCTCCATCTTATAAATCATAAGGCGTAACAAATACTCCGGCATCTTACGATTCCCATAATACCAATCCTGCAATGTACGGTAAGGGATGCCGAAATAATCCGAGAGCTTTTTTAAACTTAATCCACTTTTTTCTTTTAATTCAATCAATTCTTCTTGCGTATTCATACATTTTATAATATCACGCTTTGCGTACTGACGCAATAGTAATCCTTTGTTTTGCTTGTCTGCTACACACCGAAAAAGGGACGGTATATCAAGCCTGCGAAGCACGGCATGGCCGCCTGGGCTTGATATACTGTCCCTTTTCGGTAGACACAAATGTGTCAATAACTTTCGATAGCATTGTTGTAACATTTACGGATTACATCAAAACATTAAACTGTAATAACCAACTATGTTTTCGATAAAAAGGTTTATTATTCAAAGGATATTTAGGTGGCTTACTTTCAAGTCAGCGTTTGCTTGAAATATAAATTATATCCAGCCAACTCACAAATCTGTGTCTTTTAGGCTTTCAAAACTATTATTCAACAAGCTTCTTCTCATGGTGTGGTTTACACCATCTAAAACTTCGATACAGAAATTGGAGTTGCAACAATGTGCAACCCTAGTATTCTCATAGTACCTTTTCCGTTATATATCACAAAGAATCATCTATATGAATATTTGGTATTTTCCCCTAAGGAATTTATCCTTTTTTTATTTTAGAATCGCGTTTTCCAACTCTAACTCTATCGTTTTTTGATACAAGATGATTATATCTTTTATCCAAATCTACAATATCTTCTAATGGGATTACATCAAACAATAAATCTCTAAATCGTTTAAATGGTTTTCTAACCGATTTCTCCACAGCAAAATAAAACGTTTGCTTTTTCTTTTTTTCTACCGCTGAAAAATACTCTTCAAATTTACTAATAACTTCTTTTACATCAGCAATAAACTCCATTCTTTTATTAGCGCCAAAATCGTCTTGAAATTGTTGATTTATTTTTCCATATATCCCAACTTGACGTAACACATAAGATAATCGTATTTCAGCATTACTACTATCCATCAAGAGTCTATGTGCCTTTGTAAATTTATCAAAGTCAAATTTCTCATCATACTTCAGTATTTCTTCAAGCAAAAATCTTGCATAGTGTGTATCAAGCTGAAACGAATCAAATCCATCCAATTCAGAAGCATAACTATATGCATTTTCAAAGTATATTTTCGCATCAACATAGTATTCTAGATTCAACGCCGTAATGGCATATTGTAACCAGAAAAAAGGATTTGTTTTCGCATCATTCTGTATGGAACAGTAAAAAGCATATATATCCTTATCTCTCTGCCTCCAATCAGAATTATTCTTCCTTCCTCCAAACACTTCAATCAGATTAGATCTTGAAATCAATTTTTTTCGAACATTATCACTCTCATATCCTTTCAAATTCACTGAACGCTTGTACATACGTATCAAAATACCCGACAACATTTCGTAATCTCTGTTTTCCTTAATCAAATATTGAGAGAAGACAGCTGAACGTAATTCTATACACTCTGATGTTCTAACAAAAACCTCTTTCATGTCTTTTAGCGATGATGCCTTTTCAATTTCTGAATAATCACTTTCTGACAAATATGCAATTTCATAACCACGCAGTTTAAAATTACAAATGTCGCATACAGCCTGTGCATATAAATATTTCTTAACCTCATCTTTTTTTATTGCATCTAAAACGTTGTTTAATTTATCCGAAATCACATTTGATTCTAATAACATATAAAAAATTGATGATAACCGATTCTTATATTTTTTTAATATTAATTTATTTTTTTCTGTCTTACTATATGCAGTCTTTGTCCCCCACAAATTATAATTGTCAAGGAGATTTATTAGCTTTCTTCTTTCGTCATCAGTGATAATTTCAATATTGATTACTCCTATACAATCATCAGAAATACCACATAAATCCATCATACTATCTAAAAGTATTTCACTCATTGAAGTTCTGCACGATGCCAAAACTTTAATATTATCCTCAAAATCATATCCCAACTCTCTAAACAAAGACATTTGCATGTCATAGTCGTCAACAACAATTAAATGTTTATTGGACTTTCTCTGTTTCAAGAGTTCTAAATCCTCTTGGATTTTTTCTAAATTATCAACAACATATACCCTATAATCTTCAACCAATTGACTCATTAAATAGAACAGTGCAATTGATTTCCCATTACCTAGATTTGCATGTAGCAAACATATTTTTTTGTTTTGCAATGTTGATTTTACATTTTCTAAAAGTTCATTTCTTTCCAAATAGTAGTCACTTTTTCTGAAATCATACTTGTCACATTTTCCATAAACAAGTAAATTTACAACATCATTTGGTGTCACTTGACCCATATGATACTTATCAATTTGTATTTCCTCTAAACTATCTAGCTTAACAACCCTTTCAGGTGCACTATATACTTTACTAACATCTTCAATTTCTTTGGCTAAGCCCTCGACTTCAATAGGATAAAAAGTTCCCCATTTTTCAAATATATATTTCTGCTCTTCCGAAATGTCGTGCCTATCAATAAATATAGCTTTATTCTGAACAGCATCACTCATTACTTTTCTTAACTCCAAATCATATTTCATAGAATACCCAACAAATATGATTGCCTTACATGTATTAATATCTCTTATAAATTGCCCTGCCCACTCAGATTCTAAAAAACCCGACCTTAAATAACTTGAATTTGTAATTTTAAATTCTTCAAAGAATCTTTCTTCTGTAACATCCTGGATGTATCCATTCAAATGAACAATTGCTCCTTTTGTATACGAAACATTTCTATGTGGTAATGTGGCAGTAATCGTTTCTCTTTCAATACCACTTTTACGCGAACATATTTCCGGAATATTATCATAATTTGCCGTATAAATTCTTTTCCACGGAAGGTCTATTATTACATTGTGCACATTTGATGCGCTTAAACATAAGCATTGATTTTTCAAAAACTTGATTAATTCATTTACCCCTTTTCCATATTGAGGATGGTCAATATACATATCACTTACTGTTGCTAAATCAGTCGATTCAGACACTCCCATTTCTCTACACATCCTTTTAGATAATTCACCTGCAGAAGGAAGTGATTCACCATTTTTATTCTTTCCATCACAAGAAAATCCTGCACCTAAGAACAATACTGCATCTCCATCAATCGCATGTTGTATAGCTTCATTTAACTCCATTATCCGTCCTCCTCGTAAAGTATCTATATAGATGGCTTCCATATAAGTTTTCTCTGCACATCAAAAATCAAGTTTAGAATGATGTTCTTTATACAAAAGTCAATTATCCTCTCTATATCTTGATATAATTCTAATTGACATAATCATTATAATCTTTTTCAAATTTTATCAACAAATACCATATTGTCTAATAGCCATTTTCATTTATAAAGCAACTCCTTGTTGCATCCTTTATTGATATTATACACCTTTCCAACGTTTAATACATATTTTTTCATTATTATGAATGTAAGAATACTAATATTGCGTACACACGCAATGGTTATCCTATATTTTGCTTGTCTGCCACACACCGAAAAAAGGGACGGTATGTCAAGCCTGCGTAGCACGACTTCGTCGCTTGGGCTTGATATACTGTCCCATTTCGGTAGAATTGTAAAAAGCAAAAGAAATTCACTAGTGTTTCTATGATTTCTGGTTCCATCTCAGCAGAGAACTAATCAAGTTCTCACAGTCAACACCATGTTTATAGTTCTCCGACATCTTAAAATACGAATCCTCGGCATTTTCAAGAATCGAAATCCAGTTCCTGCTCATTGACCAAGCATTATCCGAATCAGCGATTCCGTCAATAAATCCGTTATACTCTGCCTGCTTAGAATATGCTCTCATCTTGTTAAACGACTTCATTCCCGTATTATCCGTTAACCCTTTATCATCCATATATGAAGTCAAAGCGAACATTTCTATCTCGGTCGCATTCTTCGGGTCAACATTGTTTACATGAACCTCATGGTCACCAACCTTGATTACCGGGTCTGCGTCCGTTGATGAGTCAGCGTATTTCGCAATATATCCTTGATTACCAATTGTCATTACACCTATGTTCTTGCCATTGTTGGATGATGTTGAGCGAGTCGTAGCATTTCCTACATTTTCATAAAAATCATGTAGTTTACTATACTCAGTAGCTGTCTTCTTTTCTCCAAGTAAGTTCATATCGGCTATATTCTTTTTGAACGCCGCCATAAAATCCTGTCTTTGATTAATCCCGACATTCTCGCTCCCCATAGGTAACGATGTCAAACCATTCCTCTTGGTCGCACCACTAGTTGCTTCTAATGCATGCATCTCAATAATGGTAGCATTTCTCGGATTAACATCATTAACATTTATCGTCTGTTCAAATTCATTACCATTTTCATCAACCCCACGCGCAAGAACCTTGGGATTATCCTCGGTCGAATCCTCAGCATACTTCAGATAGAAAGATAGTCCCGTACCATTGCCACCGGAATAAAGCATATCATCCTTTTTCGTATAAACCCTATAGCTTGAATGATTATCAGACACTTTACCCATAGTACTAACAAAACTATCGGTTGAAGCATTTCTATTCTTATTTGTAATTGATGTGTATGGATTTCTTGCTATTGGATTAATTTGCATATGTCACACCTCTTTCTCTCCCGTCGTTAGACCTTCTCATGAACTCATCAATAAAGTCATAGAAACTGTAAATTTCAGACTCTCCTGCGAATCTGAATGTTGCATTTATTCCTTCAGGACAAGAATCCTTTAATAAATCGTACAGAGATTTCTTCTTGTCCTGATTACCCCTAACTTGTTCATCAACATATTGATAGAGTTCTTCTTCTGTGAACACTCTGCCAATGAAATGTGTATTATTGATATAGTCATGATACGGCTCATTAAAGGCATCGCGAAGCGTCTTTCCTTCTGCCTTGAGCTTTTCAATGTCAATGTGTCCGTCAACTAATGTGTCGTAATACTCGCGAAAGCCCTCTATATCAAAATCTTCCTTCATAAAATCTTTCCAGAAGCTCTCTTGCGATGCAAAGGTAAGTTTCTCATCCTTA
>JAIKVT010000086.1 GCA_024685495.1 Lachnospiraceae bacterium | reverse complement strand
TAAGGATTCTTGCATAAGTTTCTCGTCCGCAGATTGTAAATCTGTGTCCGTATCTTGGGTTGTCTGCGACATATCTGTCAAGTCCAACGATGATGAATTGGTCTGGGTTATACTTATCAAGGAATGTGATTGGCACTCCCATAATTCCATTACATCTTGCGTCTGATGATAATTCTGAAGTAAGGTGTAATTCTTCTTGTTCTGTTCTGTTCTGTTCTGTTCTGTTCTGTTCTGTTCTGTTAGGAATTGTCATGCCACCTACGGTGTATGTCAAGTCTTTATCGTCATTTCCTTTACGGAATTTAACCACTTCAAACTGCTCAGGATTGTGTTTATCAAGATATGTAATCGGAACTCCCATATATTCAAAGTAATCTTTTGGAATGTCAGCTGTCTTATCAACATTTATAGCATCATAATTATCATATTTCGGATAATCTTTTTCGTTGCCATAATATTGCTTGTAAAGAACTAATTCTTCATGTCTTATTGCATAGTCCAAATTAGTAAACCATCTGACTCCTTTGACACGAATAAACTTTCGTCCATCTGGTTCAACCCCGCATCCAGAAGCCTTTAACGGATAATCATCAGGAACATAGAACTTTCTATCGCCACTATGAATGCTTGCACCAAGCCACAATTTATTATCCTTAATCAGAGGAAAAATCTCTTTATAGGTAATCGCATTAACATTCCCAATAATCAAAAAGTCTTTTTTATACTGTACAAGCTGAGCTACATATTCCCTGAAAAGACTAAATGGCGGATTAGTAACTACAACATCAGCTTGCTTCAAATATTCAATGCATTCATCAGAGCGAAAATCACCATCACCTTTCAGTTTTTTCACACCGCGTTTTTTTGATTTTAGCAAATTGTCAATATCTTCATCTGAAATGCCACGACCGTTTGCCATAGGCACTTCTTTTATATCCATAACATAGCCATTCCCCATAATAACAGGCTCATCCATCAAATCAAACAATGTCAGTTGCCGTCCAATGACAGGTGAAGTGCTATAAGAAGTACATATCAATCGTTTTAATCCAAGATAGTTGAAATTTCGTAAGAAAAATTTGCAAAAATTACTTTCAAATGGGTCATCGCAATTACATAAAACTGTCTTTCCCTTAAACTTATCTTCATAATGATTTATTTCTAACTGAATATCGTCATAACTTGTATAAAACTCATCTTTTTTAGCGTCTTTCGCCTTAGACAAGCCAACATTTTTTGCCATTCTTTATTCACCATCCTCTTCAAATTCCATAATATCGTCTAATGTACAATCCAAAGCTTTGCAAATCTTACCTAAAACTTCGACTGTTACATTATCGTTCTTATTAAGCTTGTTAATAGTATATGTACTAACTCCGGCTATTTGAGCTAATTCTTTCTTTTTCATATCCCTATCTAATAAAATATGCCACAGTCTTTTATAATTAGCTTTCATTAAATTTCCTCACTTTCTATGAGTCCCCAAACCTAATTTAGAGTATTATACCATATTTCAGCATCGAAATATAGCGTTCTCTCTATTTTAATTTTATATTCTACCACTTTTTATATTTTGCCAACATAAAAGCATAAGAAGTCGATGTAATCCTAAAATCACACCGACCACAAAATTATCTTTCAGCTTCCTTTGATGCTTCTTTCTTTTCTTTAGGCTTTTCCTTATCTTCCGCCTGACACTTTTTGATAGCTCCAAGAACAGATTCCTTTTTTTCTGTTTTATCCCTGCCAAGATAGTCACTCATATTAGCTTTCAGATGTTCCAATTCCTCATACTGTACCGATAATGAATTATGTTTCTTGGCAATCTCCTCTTGTTTGGACAGTAATTTCTTAGAATGCTCATTTAATTTCCTGAAAAGATTTTTACTTGATTTTATCTTCAACTCTCCCAATATCACATGTCTCAAGTGCGGAAATTGCTTAAGAAAAATATCTATTTCCTCATAGGATTTCTGATAGGCTTCTACATCTTTTCTGTTCATCATCATATAAATTTTATCG
>JAIKVT010000020.1 GCA_024685495.1 Lachnospiraceae bacterium | reverse complement strand
TATGAACTTCAATATATGGGAAGTGGTTGTAAAGATAATATACGAATCAATAAAGACGAATTTTTACTGGGCTCTTGTAAAGAAGGAAATGATTGTGTTATAGATTCACCGGTAGTCAGTCGTTATCATGCTAAAATAATTCGCGAAGGTAAAGAAGTGTTTTTACAAGACTTAAATTCAACTAACGGCACAAGTGTGAACGGTACACTTTTAGGCTATCAGGATAAAGTTCGTCTCAATATGAATGATGAAATAATGTTTGCAGACGAGCGATATAAATTCGTATAAATTCAAAATATTTGCATAAATATTCACAAAACTTAAAAAAAGCGCAATAATTTTGCAATATTTACCAATTTTTTGTTGAAATAGCACAAATATAGTTGTAAAATAATAGAGCAATTGTTCTATTTTGATATTTACGAACGTGATGACAGAATTGGGAGGTAGTTATGAAAAGAAGAATTTTTGCACTTTTTTTAGTTGCCGTAATGGCAATAGGTCTTCTTACAGGCTGTGGATCGTCTGATAGCAGCAGTGGTAAGTCTAACATGGTATGTATTGCGATACAGCCATCTGCAGCATTTATTCCAATGATGATTGCAAGAAAGAACGGATATCTCGAAGAAGCGCTTAAGGAACAGGGAGTAAGCGTTATCTGGTATGATTATGAATCGGGACCGCCGATGAATACCTCTATAGGTAAGGGTGAGACGGATTTATGCTTATACGGTGATGTTCCTACAGTTTCAGCTATTACATCGGGATGCGAGAGAGAGGTAGTAGGTATTACGGCACAGGCAGCAGATTCGTATGCCATTGTTGTCCGTAAAGATTCGCCTATAAGTTCACCTCAACAATTAGCAGGCCATAAGGTAGGTAATAACGCAGGAAGTACCGGTCATAATATGGTTGACAAGTACATGACTTCAGGCGGACTTACACTTAATGATGTTGAACTGGTTGCAGCAACACCGGCAGACATGCCTTATATGCTTCGCAACAATCAGGTTGATGCCATTTCACTTTGGGAGCCGAGTATTACGAAGCTTGTAGATGCAGGTGATTGCAAAGTTTTAGCACAAGGTTCTGATTGTGGTCTTGCAGGAACCAATACGATTATAGGTCGTAAAGAATATTGTCAGGCTAATCCGAAGGTGGTAGAGACTGTATTGAAGCAATATAAGAGAGCAGCAGATGAGATAGATTCTACATCTGATGAGACATGGCAATATGTTGCTAAGTATCTTGGGCTTGAAGTTTCACAGGTTAAATCAATGCTTCCGAAGTACGACTTTACTGTAGAGATTAAGCAGGAAGATATAGACTCACTTAACGACACAATTAATTTTCTTGTTAAGATTGGCAAGCTTGATAAAGCTTACGATATAACACAGTATTGTAATGCCAATTACTACAAAGGCAGTTACTAGGAGGTGTGAAAGTTATGAAGAATGCAAGTATTTTAGTTAAGCTTATGACGGCCGCATTTTCAATAATTTTTGCCGGCATTATAGGACTGGTTTTACTTACATACAGCATGATATCATCTAATCAGGAGATAACATCTGTATATTATGATGAATTATATTCAGTTAATGACAACGCGCTCGTAGCAGATAGAGATTTATACCAGGCATCTATTATTAATAAAGAATATGTAGATGAAGCAGCAGGCGGAAAGCCGAGTAAAGAATATACTAAAGAGAAAAGCGATGCATTTTCCACAGCTGTAGGAGAAGCCTACAGTGCGGTAAAATCCATCGAGAAGATAATGGTTAACTATCCTGAACTTGGTAAGTTCGAAGTTGACGGCACTAACATTGATAAGTGTATAGATGAATTTGAGACTAATTTCCAGGCATGGAAAGCGTTAGCAGATCCGTCTAAAGCTAATGTTGTTGCCAATGCGCAGAAAGCACAGGATACATTTAATACCGTTAGCGAACCCGTTAATAAGATGGGAGAAATCGTTAAGCAATATGTAGATCAGGAAAGAGTCAGCATTCAGTCTAAGACAACAATGAATCTGATTGTAATCCTTGCAATTGTTGCTGTTATAATGATTGTTACCATTATCTATACAATTATTGTAATTAGATATATCAGGAACAACTTGAGTTATACAGCTAAGAAGTTCGATGCGATAGCGAAAAATGATTTGTCGGATGATATCAAACCGCTTAACAGTAAAGACGAAATCGGAGCTCTTAATAAGGCGGCTCGTGATATGCAAAGTCACCTTAAGGAAGTTGTTACATCACTTAAGGGTTCGTCTACACTTCTTGCAGACAGCAGTAGAGAGATGGATACTTCTACAAGAGACACATCAGGTTCTATAGCATTAATTAACAGTGCTGCATCTGAACTTGCAGAGACTGCAACAGGTCAGGCAACGGATATCGATGATATCTCTACATATATGGCCAAAGTTGATGAGATGATGCACAACAGTACAGAAAATACTAATGCACTAGCTAAAGCTAATGAAGAGATTCGACAGGTTACCGATGATGGTATGAGAAGAGTCAACGGACTTAAAGATATCACAGAGCACAGTGTCGAAGCATTCCAGAAGATATTTGATGTTATCAGTGGAATTGAGCAATCAACCAATAAGATTTCCGAGGCTTCTGATTTGATTTCATCTATTGCCGAGCAGACGAATTTACTTTCACTTAATGCCTCTATCGAGGCAGCTCGTGCAGGTGAGGCCGGTAAGGGATTTGCCGTTGTTGCAGATGAGATTAGAAATCTGTCTGAGCAGTCAGCTGATTCGGTTAACATAATTAATGAGATGCTTGCAGATTTGCAGCATAATACAGATGACGCTGCAAGACAAAGTGATAATGTACGTGGCTTTGTTGATAAGCAAAAGCAAGCCGTTGAAGATACATCACAGAGCTTTACAAATATCGCAGAAGGTATTCAGACTATTAATGAATCTGTTGATGAATTACATGCTAATAACGAAGGTCTTAGTGAAGGAGTTGCGAATATCTCGAATCTTATCGATAAGCTTGCAGAGATATCAGAACAGAATGCAGCTACGGCACAAGAGCTTAATGCTACAACAGAGAAGGTTAGCGAGAATGTAGAGCAATTAACAGAAAACGGCGGAAGTGTAAGCCGTTCTGCAGAAGGTTTAGAGAAGATTATTGCTGAGTTTAAGGTGGGTCCGGAAGACATAACTGTAGACGAGACCGAAGAGGAGGACTCATAATTTAGGCTCAATAATAATAAAAGTTCTAAGAAAAGTTCTGTCTTATAATAGACGGAACTTTTTTATATATTTGATAATGTGTGATATAATATGTCTGTTAATGATTTAGGCTTTAGGAGGTCATAATGAGAATCAATATATATTATGGCGGTCGCGGTAATTTAGACGATCCGACATTATATACACTTAAGCAAATAGAAAGAGTATTGTCCGATGATCTTAAAGTAGAGATCCATAGGTATAATATATATGAACAGAAGAATCATATATCGACTTTGCCACAGACACTTAAGAGTGTAGACGGAATAATTCTTGCAACAACTGTTGAGTGGTTAGGAATCGGTGGATATATGACACAATTCTTAGATGCCTGTTGGTTATACGGCGATAAGGAGAAGTTCAGTTCCATATATATGCAACCGGTAGTAATGTCTACAACTTACGGTGAGCGTGAAGGGGCGTTAGAGCTTAAGAAGGCGTGGGAGATATTAGGTGGTATTCCTTGCGACGGACTTTGCGGATATGTCGAAGACATGAGTACATTCGAAGGCAATAAAGAGTATCTTCATATAATAGAGAAGATGACGGAGAATTTGTACAGAACCATCTCACATAAGATGAAAGGTCTGCCTACAAGTAACCAGGCTGTATCACGTTCCGTTGCCAAGCCGCAACAGCTTGACTTAACACCTGAAGAAGGCGAGCAGTTATCAGAGTATGTATCTGATGATATATTCGTTAAGAAGCAAAGACAGGATGTTATGGAACTTGCATCACTCTTTTCTAAACAGATGGGCGGTTCGCTTGGTGGAGATGATGACGAGGGTGAATATGTCGATGACTTTTTAAATCATTTTAAACCGAGTGATGTAGTAGTATCTTATTCGCTTATTATAGACGGCTTCGACACACCGCTTTATATAAGTGTAAAGGGAGGAGATATTGATTGCCACTACGGCAACGAAAGTGCCGATCTTACAGGTTCACTGTCGTCGAATATTTTAAATCAGATAATTGCCGGAAAGAAGACTTTCCAAGGTGCATTTTCATTAGGTAACATGAGTGTAAGAGGAAAGACCGATAATCTGATGTTACTTGATAAATTATTTGTATTTGATGAGTAGTAAGGAGGATATTATGAAGGATAATGATTGTATTTTTTGTAAGTTAGCTAACGGTGATATACCAAGCAATACTATATATGAGGATAATGATTTTAGAATCATATTAGATGCGGCGCCCGCAACGAAGGGACATGCGCTTATCATTCCGAAGGAACATTATAAGGATTTATATGAGATAGATGAAGAAGTGGCAGGCAAAGCATTTCGCTTAGCTAAGAAAATGATTGGACCTATGACCGAGAAATTAGGCTGCGACGGGTTTAATGTATTACAGAATAATAAGGAAGTTGCAGGTCAGACGGTATTCCATTTCCATATGCATTTGATTCCAAGATATAAGGATGGAAAATCAATTCTTACATGGGGCCACGAAGAGTTTACCGATGATGAGATGAAAAAAATCTGTCAGAGTCTGCAATAGTTAGGAGAAATTACAGTGCAATATAAAAATGTTCGCATAGGATTAATGGTGATACTTTGCTCTGAAATTTTTAATACATTTTTGGTTTCAATTATATTTACTGTTTTATTGACAGAAGATGTAGGAGTAATAGACGGTATTACTACGACGATATTGTTATTTGTTCTTTTGGCAGAATTGATTGGAATTAATATAGCTGCAAAAGAAGAAGCGTTTTTTAAAAATGCTCGAAATGTAGTAATAATTGCGATGATACAAACTGTTGTGACTATAATTTTAGACAGTACGGGCATATTGACATCCGCAACGGCGGTATCTGTTGTAAATCAAATATTTACAATTATGATTAATTTATTTGTACTTCGAGCAATCAGAAATATGTACGAGGCACATGGTGAATCGGTAAGGCTGGTCAAATTAGCTTCAATATTTTGTGTCGGTTTTGTCGGGTTAGGTGTTTTGCTTCAATTTTGGGGTGCTACATTTTTGGCAATAAGTGTAAAGAACAATTTAGTTGCGGAAATTATGTTCTTTATATTTATATTGATGACACTTGCAAGTAATATCATATATTATGTTGTTTTAGTAAAAGCAATGAGAAGATCTAAGACATGGAATAAAGATATACAAGGAGAAGTTGAATGCGTAAAATAGTTATGACAGGTGGCGGAACTGCCGGTCACGTAACACCTAATGTGGCTTTATTTCCAAAGCTTCAAGAAGATGGTTTTGAGATATCATACATTGGCTCTTATAACGGAATAGAGAAAGACTTAATTAAGAAGCAGGGTATAGAATACTATGGAATTGCTTCCGGCAAATTAAGAAGATATTTTGATGTAAAGAACTTCTCGGATCCGTTTCGTGTTATGAAAGGATATAAGGAAGCTCGCAAAATATTAAGAAAGATTAAGCCTGATGTTGTATTTTCCAAGGGAGGCTTCGTAACGGTTCCCGTCGTGTTTGCGGCTAAGAACTTGAAGATTCCCGTTATTATACATGAGTCTGATTTGACTCCGGGACTTGCGAATAAGTTGTCGATTCCCAAGGCTACTTATGTGTGCCATAATTTTCCGGAGACGGCGGAGCATCTTCCCGAAGGCAAGTCAAGGCTTACGGGTTGTCCGATAAGACAAGAGCTTTTCATGGGCGATAGAGATAAGGGACTCGAGTTCTTAGGATTCGATGGCAATAAACCCGTTCTTATGGTTATCGGAGGAAGTACGGGTGCGCAGGCTATCAATGAGGGCATCCATGAATCGCTTGATAAATTAACTAAAACATTTGACATCGTTCATTTATGCGGTAAAGATAAGCTCGATAAGGACTACGAAGGAATCGCAGGATATAAACAGTATGAATATATATCTGATGAGTTGAATGATATCTTCGCGGCGGCTGATATGGTTGTTTCCCGTGCGGGGGCAAATGCGATATGTGAGCTGCTCGCTCTGTGCAAGCCACATCTTCTTATTCCATTGAGTGCTGCGGCAAGCAGAGGCGATCAGATTCTTAACGCCAACTCGTTTAAGAAGCAGGGCTTTTCGGAGGTGCTTGAAGAGGAAAATCTTACACCTGAGACTTTAGTTGATAATATAATGAAGGTTTACGATAACCGTGAGCAATATATTAATAAGATGAAGGAAAGTCCTATGAGCGATCCGATTCAGACTGTAGTGGATTTAATCGAGTCGGTCGTGTAAAATATTGCTGATATAGCAGGTAGACATAAGAATTTAGCGCTTGAATTTATTAATTAATATACAGAAACGATAAATTGTTGCAATTGTATTAAGGTCGCTTGGCGGCCTTTTTTGTTTATTTTGTATAGAAAATGCGTTTTCGAGCGCGAACTGTACTGAAAAAAGTGGAAAACTTGCACAAAACTTGACATGCATTTGTTGAGATGGTATTATTCTTTTCGTAACAAATTCGTAACAAATTAAAAAAATTGAAACAATTCGTAACATAATAGTAACGAATATGGGGGAAGAACCAAAATGAATCTTAATAAAAGATTGACAAATGAAGGCGTAAAGAAAATACCGACTAAGAGAGTAATACAGGCCGGTGTTGTATCACTTGCAATGACAGCAATGGTTGGTACGGCAGCATTTAACAGTAACGCCAGTGACGATAAAGCAACTAAGACCGGTACATCCGGAATCATCGCAAGTCTTTCAGGCGAAGATGAAGCTGCACTTCAGATAGCAGGATCCGGAGTAACAAGCGTTGGAATGGACTCTGAGTCAGCACAATGGGTTTTAAGCCTTATGGCAAATGTTGATGATTATGCTAATGTGCATGTCTCACCTTCAGAGGGATCTGAGATAGCAGGTAAGCTTAGAAGAGGAGATATGGCAAGAGTAGAGTCTCTTACTAATGACGGATGGTACCAGATTACATCAGGTAATCTTAGCGGATATATTAAGTCTGACATATGTCTTACAGGTCAGGCTTGTAAGGAATTTGCATCAGCTGTAGGATATGATGGAAGTGTTGGTATTACAGCACAGGAAGAGGCAGAGCAGTTAGCTGAATTTAAGGCAGCAGTTGAAGAGGCAGCTAAGAAGATGGAAGCTGCACAAACTGCGGCTAAATCATCATCTTCTTCATCATCAAGCTCATATTCACAGGCAAGCAGTTATGCAGCAACTGCTGATGAGGTTACGCTTCTCGCAGCTATCGTTGAGAAGGAAGACGGAAGTGACGGATATGAAGGACAGCTTGCAGTAGCATCAGCTATTATGAACAGAGTTCGTTCTTCTAACTATCCTAATACAATATATGCAGTTATCGATCAGAAAGGACAGTTCGTTGGAGGTATCGCAGGACTTTCTAAGATTCTTGCAAGAGGACCTTCTGCAACATCAAGAAGAGCTGCCGAGGCTGCAATTGCCGGTGCTGATACAGTTAACGGAATGACTAACTTCAGAGCTGATTATACAGGTCATTACGGAACACTTATCGGTGAGCATGTATTCTTTTAAGAGCTAAAAGATATCGCAACAGTACTTTGCGATGACATTGCATAATTATTTGAAGTATATGTGATAATTATTTTAGCGACATATAAATCGATATATACGTAAGGCTTCAAGTATCTTATACAGATACCTGAAGCTTTATTTTTTCGTGTATCTGATTATTAAATATGCTATTATATAAAGGTGTGAATGGGGTATTTGTGAGGGGTAGTAAATGATAGAATTTCTTAACATTTACAATAATAAAGTCAGGACGATTGGTAAGAAGGTTGCGTTCGATGACGCAGAGAACTCTCTCACATACGAACAGTTAGATGAGTGTTCTGCGAAGATATATAATTACCTTAAATCAAAGGGAATCGGAAGAGAAGATTTTGTGCAGGTATTGCTTCGAAGAGGAGTTAAGATTCCGGCTGTCATTATGGGAGTTGTCAAAGCCGGGGCTGCATTTATGGTATTAGAAGATACGTACCCCGCAGACAGAATAGATTATATCTACAAGGACTTAGGATGCAAGCTTTGTATAGACGATAAATTATACGATGAAATTATGGATACGGTAGAGCCGTTATCAGGATGCGAAGATATGGATGAGCACGATGCGTGTTATGCAGTCTATACATCAGGCTCAACAGGTAATCCGAAAGGTGTCCTTCATGAGTATGGCAATATAGAGCAGGGTTATAACAGCTTTGAGACCTGGTATGATGAGGACATCAACAATGCCGCAATATTTGCGCCGTTTTATTTCGTGGCGGGTATAATTGACATTTTCCATTATATAACGAGGGGACGAACGACTTACATCGTGCCCCATGATATGGTAAGAGACTTCGTTGCGGTCAAGAAATTTATAGAAAAGAATAATATCGAAGAAATATTTTTGCCGCCGTCATATCTTAAGATTTATCCGAATCCGAGTAAGACGATTAAGGTTCTTTATACGGGAAGTGAACCGGCTAACGGACTGTCATATTATAACGAGCCGACACTTATTAATTTTTATGCGATGTCGGAATCGGGATTTGTGGTACTTCAGTCTAACTTAAGTAAGCCTTATGATGTGGCGCCCGTAGGGGTACCGCTTCTTGATGAGATTAAGGCGTGTATATTAGATGAGGATGGCAAAGTTATAGAAGGTCCCGGCCAGGGAGAGCTTTGCTTTATCAATGATTATGTCAGAGGATATATTAATCTTCCCGAGCAGACGGCTAAGACTTGGAGAAATGGCCTTTATCATACCAATGATTGCGTAAGACGGGACGAAGAAGGTAACTACTACGTAATCGGTCGCTATGACGATATGATTAAGATTAACGGCAATCGTGTAGAGCCGGTGGAGATAGAGACTCAGCTTAAGAAGCTTACGGGACTTAAGCAGGTAATTGCTAAAGGGTTTAAGATTGATAACAGGACATTTATATGTGCGTACTATCTTAAGGACGAGGCGACGAAGACAGGCATTTACAAGAATGGAGAACTGTCCGTTAAATTGGACACCCTATCTGAGAAGCTGCCCGATTATATGATACCGACTTATTATGTTGCGCTTGATGAATTTCCGCTTCTTCCTAACGGTAAGATTGCGAAGAAGAATCTCGTGCCTCCCGATATAGATAAGGATGAGAGGGAATATGCAGAACCCACAAATGAGACGGAGAAGATAATCTGTGATACATTTGCGAAGGTTCTTAAGACAGACAGGATTGGCATTACGGATGACTTCTATGCGATGGGCGGAGACTCCATGTCTTCGATTGTTCTTGCCGCAGCTTTCAGTGAGATGAGGATGTATATCGATACGAAAGCAATATATAAATACAGAACTCCCGGAGAACTTGCGCTGTACTACGATAAGAATAAAGACAGCCTTAAGCCTAAGACAGAGCGATACGATAATTCGAAGGCATTTGAGGTGCCTAATGATTCAGGCAAGCCTTTCTTAAGTCAGGCGAAAGCGGGTGCAGGTGGAACGTTTAAATATCATATGGTATCGAAGGTCGATTCCGAAGCGTTAGATAAAGCATATGAGAAAGTCGTTTCGAATTATCCTTTTTATAATCTGACATTCGAAGAACGTGACGGCAATATATATTATAAAGAGTTAGGCTATGTTCCTAAGGCTCGTCCAATTGAAGAAATTGACACGACAGATCATACAAATAAGCCTTTGATAGAGATTTACTATCAGGATAATACGATAATAATTTGCTATTATCATGTGCTTACGGACGGCGAAGGATTCTTCTTCTTTGCTAACACATTTTTACATGAGTATGTGAATATAATGCATAACATAGAAGAAGAGGATATCATAAGAGATTTCGACTATACATATGATTGTTTAGATAAGAGAATCCCGGTGCAGGGCGATTATAATATGTACGAATTACCGGACACATTTACGCCGCCGGAATTTGATGTTAATAATATAGAATTAAGAGCGTGGAAGATAAGATTAGACAGAAAAGACTGGGTTAAAATCGTCGATAATTTTATCAGTGATTTCGGACTTGAGGGAATAAAGAAGCTGCAGGGAATAGGCGGGGCCGATGCGTTTGTTGCCGGCTATATGTTTATGAAAGCATTTGCTGTGGTGCATCCCGATGCGAAAAAGCCGCTTATGTGCAGATTCCCAATTAATATGAGATATGCGCTCGGTAAAGAAGATACGCTTAGAAACTGTGCACTGCCACAGGCATTTTATAATGTCACAGCGCGGGAACTTAGCGACGATGCCGTGACTAAAGAGCTTAGCGATGGTGCCGCGACAAAAGGACTTAACGAAGATGAGGCGGCCCGGGAACTTAGCGACGAAAACATGGCGATGGAGAGTGCTTACAGAAGAGTATTTGAGCAGACCTCTGTCGACAATGTTGAGAAAGAAATTAACAGACTTATAGATTATAAAGAGAATCCGAATCTGGATATATCGAAGGATCCGGTCTACAGTTATATTAGAGAAGCGACTGTGCTTGCAACTAATCTTGGCAATATTGCATCTAATCGAGATGCTGAATATGTCAGGGATTTTTCGATTAGTTTTAGGCCGACTTGTGCGTCGTCAATTCAATCGTGTGTTATGGGTAATAAGCAGGTTCTTATAATCAATCAACT
>JAIKVT010000003.1 GCA_024685495.1 Lachnospiraceae bacterium | reverse complement strand
TACTTCTGGCACACCGTTTTCCCATTCGACTTTTGTGTTATTCTTTATATAGAAATCAAATGTTACTCTCTCAGCGTTGTCATCAATCACGCCGGACTTTTCAAGTTCTTTACCCTTAATAACCATTGTATCCTTCGGAATATGCAATGTTATGTCTTCTATACTACTTCCTCTTCCATATACCCTACCATTATTCTCTGAGAAGTAATAATAGCTTTTAACGCCTTTATAACTATAATCAGTTTCAGAAAACTCGCATACAGCATCATCAAAACCTCTTAATTCCTTCGCACTCGATTCTTCCTTGGACATATATTCTACCCATTGCAAAGGTGCTGTAACTTCATAGTAATCATCACACTCTTTAATAGCCGCTGTCCCCGTAAAGTAAGGTTTGATTGGTAGTGAAGAATAATCATCACATTCTTTACTAGATATCGTTTCCTCAGTTATATTTGTATCAAAATCTCCTGCATTCTGACTCAGTGACGTGTCAATCACTTTATTTCCAAAACTACATCCACATAATAATGTCAAGCTAATGCATATTATTATAGATATTTTCTTCATTAAAGCCACTCCCCATTGTAATACTTAAGCCCACAAGCTATATCATGACGACTACAATAATCCATTATCCAAAGCATCTCTTCGTCAGAACAATCTTCATCGAACCTATGGAATGCCTGCGTAAATTGTCCGTTATGTATTTCCATTGTAATAAAAGGTTTATTTACATCATTTAGTTCTCTTATAAAAAGTATTGTTGTGTCATCTTCCAGTAGTACCGGCACATATCCAAGCAAACAATTTTGCATATAAATGGCTTCTCTACAAAAATCATTTATTGTCTGAGGGAAACGAACCACATAGCCATGATCTTTTTCCTGCCACTCTTGGTTTTTCTTTCGATTATTTCTTCTTATCTGATCATCGTACTTAGAACGCTTTACTCCCAGATACTTTTTAAGTTGTTTTATTTTAGAATCTAATATCGGGTTTTTCGTTTTTTTAATATATTTCATATATATTGGATCAATTGAGCCTATCGTCTCCTTTAATTCCTCTATAGCATGCTGAAGTCTATGTCTCTTAATATGTTCATTGATTTCATCTTGTATCTGACTTAAGCACCATATCCTTTCATAGCTTCCTTTATGTGCTTCAAATAGTCTCCCCACCTCTATTGGCGTAAGCTTGTTTTCTATAAGAAATTGCATGTACAGACACTGCGCGTCATTAAGCATCTTATTAAAAATGTTCGGACACCTACCGTTTATCTCTTTGACATATGATCTTACATTATCATTATTAAGAAGCTTTATTCCATATTTACAATTAAGACCCCTAAGGGCTTTCATCGGTACACCATCGAAAATGTCTGACGGCTTGGTCGAGAGTAGATTTAGTTCATCAAGCTCATAGATATTAACAGCCAATTCATCAAGACCTGCCTTATACAATAATTCCTTTGCCGTGTTCTTTCTCATACAATTGTATATATGATCTAGCAGTCTAATTCTATTAAGCATATACCTCTGTAATTTCCATTCCGGATGAATTCTATTATAGTACTCATATATTTCATCAAACACGTCGGAATCAAAGGTACAGGTAGTATTACTCACACATCTCTTGTGAAAAAATATTTCATCCTGATAATTCCATGAAAAGCCTTCGCAAAACGTAAATCTCTTGTTTATTATCGGATTGTAATCCAAATCATATTCGACATATAAAGTATCTATATATGGTGATGTCCTGAATATATAAAGAAAGTCTTCTCCCTGTCCGGCATTAACATGTTGTTTTGCTTGACTAATCAGTTTTCCTATATCTATACTAGGTGGTTCCCATAGACTTCGTTTTAAGCATGTCTCTAACATAATTTGCTCCTTACTCTCACCGGTGCACCATTCTCAATCTACAACTAATCCTCCAAAACATTTTCATCAATGTAAGTATAGGCTTCGTTAATCGTTTGCTCACCGCGAAGGACACCAAAGATTGCCGGCGCCAATCTATCTAACAACTCCGGGCAATATGCTGTCATATAGTCAAGAGTCTCAATATTTGCCAATTCCCAGAAATCATAATTTATCATTGTTTTTATTACAATATCATAGCCACCATCGCAGCTCATAAATAAGCGGGGTGTATATAGAGTACTCGGTCCATACATACCATTTGGATCTTGACACTTAAGAAACACATAGCCATTAATATAATTAATAAGCCACATCAGGTCGTCACGATTTTCACTTGCTTTACATATCTCGGCGCCATCTTCATTATAATAGACCCCGACCTCTGCATGGTCCCCGGGAAAGAACCATATACATGACTCCACAAATCCTCCCGGAGATGCAGGCGAATCATACACCATGGTAAATCTTCGACATCCCTGATCAAAATCTTTTTGATGGTATATGTTATAGTTTTTAAGATAAGCATCCATTTTTATAATTGCTTCCGTTCTACTCATGCGCATCCCCTCCTATTCAAACTCCTCAATTTCCTTATTCATACACCTCAATCTATCTTTCTTATATTCTCCGTGAAAATGTCCGAAATACCAGTCAGTGTATTCTAATCTATCTTCTATTTCTTGAAGCCATTTTTCAGTAGCATAATCCACTCGACTCTGATCAACATAGCTTAAGAATAGCTCCCTTGGAATATAATCATAAGGACAAGTATGTGTTAATACGACATCAACTTTCCAATTATGATTATCGAGTGCCCTTTCAACATCAGCCTTAATTTTGTCATCCGGTTGTTCACTCTCAAACCAAGGCTTATGCTTTTTTATTCTCATAAACTTTCCTACACTATAAGCTCCGCCAATAACAATGACTTCTTTTTCTCCAAACTTATATATCTCTCCGTCCTTCGCAAATATCTGATTTGGATAATTAGGATTAATAAACACCTTCGCACCATATGCTTCCAATTCTTCATACCCTTCTATGTTATATGGTCTCTCTTCGTGATTACCGTGTATTCCAAATAATGTTATGGGAAGCTTCGCAGCTTCCTCTCTTAGATAATCATCTCTCTTGTCCAGATAATAATTGATTCCAACATCTCCAAGTATTATCATAACATCCTCATTGGTTGTCTTCTGCTCGTTACAGAACTCCTTAATTCTCCCGAATCTTCCGTGCGTATCTCCTGTAATATATGTCATGATTATCACCTCTTTTCATTAAATAAATACTCTCCATAACATAGGCTTTATATTATACCTATATTATGGAGATTTGTTTACTCAATTAATTGAGGAAATAGAATTTATTCTTCTTCGGTTTCGTAATGCGCGAAATAAAAACCCGGAACATAATGAAGATTATCATCTTCAAGAATTGTTTTATAAAGATCTTCAAAGTTTGTTGCCGCATCATTTATTATGTCTCTGTATTTTTTCGGCAAT
>JAIKVT010000287.1 GCA_024685495.1 Lachnospiraceae bacterium | reverse complement strand
TTCATCAAACACATTCTTGTATGCTCCGCGAGCGTCATGATTTCCAAGTAGAAGAACCTTTCTCCGAGCATTTATCATAGGCACATATTTCGCATTTCCCACATCACCGAGACACACAAATGTATCGCCCTTACGAACAATCGAATTAATAATCTTAATCTGTTCTTCCGGCGTAATCCAATTAGGATCCATCAGCTTACAATCCGAATCATCAAAATGAGTGTCTGACAACAAGAAGACCGATCCACCGTCCGACCAATGCCGAAACGGTTCATATAACGATTGTATCATAGCTCTCGTCCCCTCTCTAATCTGACGAATCAACTACACCTGCTTTTAAATAACTACCATCGTCCCAACATCCACATTTTCCAGAAGCCAATCGAGTTCATCCTGCTTAACACGAATGCATCCGGATGTGTGGTCGTCATCCTTACTGACCGGTTGAATGTCAGAGTTGTTTCTCATATCTTCCATTGTAACGCTTTCTTCATATAAATCACTATGAATAAAATAATCTTCGAATACAATAAGATATCCAAAAAACTTAACCTTGTTAAGCTTCTTATAATATCCGCTTATATATTCATCCTTAGACTTATATTCAATTGTAAATGTCCCGACAGGAGTTGGACTCTCCTTCCCACCGTATATACAGTCAAAGGATTTCTCTTCTTCATACATCGCATATGGCGAAGAGTCAAAATCTTCACGGATGGAGTAGTGGTCATGAAGCCTTTCATTATCTACTCGCTTGTATACCAAAAGCTTTTTTGAATCTCTATCAAGCTTCAGCACCCGCTCCTTTGCATCTCCTAAGAGGTCCTCTTTAACAATGTACATTTCATTTTCTCCCCTTTTAATATTAATTATATCAGTATCTCATCAGTTTTGTAGAAGTCTTTAATATCTTGATCCAATTGTTCAATATCTCTAACTTCGTCTTCCCAAACTACAATATCTTGGTACTGATCCCAAGATGGGGAACCGCCCAAATTGTAAGGGCCGGTCTCAGCTTGTGGAAAGATTTTATCAGTATTATTTTCCTTGACATATGTTCCAAAAATAGTATACGAAACTCCTATATTATAACAATTAAAACCACAATCAACACGATAATATCTTATGATTTCTACAAGTAGACCTGTGGCATTATAAAACCATAAAAGATCAAATATAGTATCATGACTTTCGGTAACTGTATCTATAAAATTATCAAAGTCAGTAAGATATTTTGTTTCCGGTCTTTCACCAAATTTAGAATCACAACAATCCCATACTGTACAATTATTAATTATAATTTCTCTCATAATAGAATCTCCTTTTCAATAATAATTTCTGTTAGTATTATGGAGATTTGTTTCCTCAACATTTTGAGGAAACGTCTGCATTAACAACTTTATCTAAGTTACCCTAGATCTTTTCTATTCCCCTTTTTAGACATCTGTGGCGACTTCCAGAAATATAAACTGTACCAAAATCATTATGTATTATCTCGCAAAGCTTCGATAACGGCACATCACCGTCTCGAAACAAAATCTTATCATCCGTTTCATTAAGATGTGTTATAGCGAGTGACGGCTTGATTCCCACTTTACTGATGTCACTTAAAATGTGCTTCGTAAATTCAGATACATCGGTATGACGACCATATCTGATTTTGCCCTGCCATTCATTTGGTTCATTGGTAATATCCGGCTCTATACCTTGATATATAATTCTATCGAATTCATTCGGCAAAGGGCCGGCACCATGTCTTGTAACATATGACCTTGTAACATAAATTGCCTCATCAAGTTCTAATTCCCTTTTTTCCAGGAAATCGCATACGTAAGTTACACCTGTCTTCGATGATGTTAGATGAGGTGCCCCCTCTAAATAGTCCATATCTAAGAGTAGTCCCTGTCCGGCTTCGAATATAATTCCGTCATACTTATTAAGCCACTTACTATCAGCAGTAACCACCTTAACAAAAGACATATTATTATGCACTTCATAAGCAAAGTTTTTCAGTACATTTTCATCATTAAGTAAAGAATGATACTTGTTAGAAGGGTTAATCTCTAAATCTTCCACCCTCTTCGCAGTATATTCTTTCCTTATTGCCTTAAATCTCTCATATAGCTTCTGAGGAGAATATGTCGCTATCTCGCCTATGCTAATTGAATATCCGGCTGAGTTTCGAAGGGTACATTCGTTGATTCCCATCCCACAGCTTCCATGACGATTCTTCCCACGCTTCGTCTCAAGTGCCATATTAAGAAGGACATCATCTACCGTTGTTATCT
>JAIKVT010000257.1 GCA_024685495.1 Lachnospiraceae bacterium | reverse complement strand
TACGGAACTTAAAAATGTTGTTTTATTCAATACTGTCCAGGTTCCTCATTACAATTATGTTGGAGATTCCATATTGGGATATAAGTCGCATATGGGAGCCGGCTCAATTACATCCAATGTCAAATCAGACAAGACTCTGGTCGTAGTTAAGGATGGCGTGGAAGAAATAGAGACGGGACTAAAGAAGTTTGGAGCTATGCTTGGTAATGAGGTTGAGGTTGGCTGTAACTCAGTTCTTAATCCGGGAACTGTGGTTTGTCCAAGTTCTAACATTTATCCTGTTTCCTGTGTTCGAGGCGTTGTACCCGGCGGATGTATTTATAAAGCAAAAGATAATATCGTTAAGAAGCAATAAATAACTAGACTAAACTCAAAAAATATGAGAAAATATTAACAATGTGTGACACAACACAATAAAGAAAAAGATAAGAAAGGAGTTTCATACATGATTTACACGAAAGAAGTAGAAAATATGTGTCCTGTTGCTAAGGGCGCAAAGCACGACCCGGCTCCAATTCCTGAAGAGGGAAAATGGGTAAAAGCTAAACAATTAGAGGATATTTCCGGTTTTACACATGGTGTGGGCTGGTGTGCACCTCAGCAGGGAGCTTGTAAATTAACTCTTAATGTCAAGAAGGGTGTTATTGAAGAAGCATTAATTGAGACACTTGGATGCTCAGGTATGACTCATTCAGCAGCTATGGCAGCTGAGATTCTTCAAGGAAAGACAATATTAGAAGCTCTTAATACAGACCTTGTATGTGACGCTATTAATACAGCAATGAGAGAATTATTCTTACAGATCGTTTATGGTCGTACACAATCTGCATTTTCTGATGACGGACTTGCAGTTGGTGCCGGACTTGAAGATTTAGGTAAGGGATTACGTTCACAGATTGGTACTATGTATGCAACCAATAAGAAGGGTGTTCGTTACTTAGAGATGGCTGAGGGATATGTTACAGGCCTTGCTCTTGACGAAGATGATGAAGTGATCGGATATCAATTCGTTTCTCTTGGTAAGATGACAGACTTTATTAAGCAGGGTGATGATCCTAATACTGCATGGGAAAAGGCTAAAGGCGAATATGGCCGTGTAGCTGATGCAGCTAAGATTATTGACCCGAGAGTAGAGTAGGAAAGGAGAACGAAAATGGCTTTATTTGAATCATATGAAAGAAGAATCGACCAGATTAATGCTGTGCTCGATAAATATGGAATCGGCTCTATTGAAGAAGCCGAGAAGATTACAAAGGATGCCGGACTTAACGTATATGACATGATTAAGGGCATTCAACCAATTTGTTTTGAAAATGCTTGCTGGGCATATACAGTAGGCGCTGCAATCGCTATTAAGAAGGATTGTCGTAAAGCATCTGATGCCGCTGCAGCTATCGGAGAAGGCTTACAGGCTTTCTGTATTCCTGGTTCTGTAGCTGATCACCGTAAGGTTGGTTTAGGACATGGTAATTTAGGAAAGATGCTTCTTGAAGAAGAGACAGAGTGTTTCGCATTCTTAGCAGGTCATGAGTCATTTGCAGCTGCTGAAGGTGCTATCGGTATTGCAGAGAAGGCTAATAAGGTTCGTAAGAAACCTCTTCGCGTTATCCTTAACGGACTTGGTAAAGACGCGGCTCAAATCATTTCACGTATCAACGGATTTACTTATGTTGAGACAGATTATGATTACAAGGCAGCTAAGTTAAATGTTGTATATGAGAAGGCTTATTCTAAAGGACTTCGTGCATCTGTTAAATGTTACGGCGCAGATGATGTTCAGGAAGGTGTTGCAATTATGCATCATGAAAATGTTGGTGTATCTATTACAGGTAACTCAACTAACCCTACTCGTTTCCAACATCCTGTTGCAGGTACATATAAGAAGGAGTGTAATGAGCAAGGTAAGAAGTACTTCTCAGTAGCTTCAGGTGGTGGTACAGGACGTACACTTCATCCTGATAACATGGCTGCAGGTCCTGCTTCTTATGGTATGACTGATACAATGGGACGTATGCACTCAGACGCACAGTTTGCCGGATCTTCATCAGTTCCTGCTCACGTTGAAATGATGGGACTTATGGGCGCAGGTAACAACCCTATGGTTGGTATGACAGTATCTGTTGCCGTATCTGTAGAGGAAGCAGCGAAGGCTGGGAAGTTCTAAGAACAAAGCTTACAATATAGTGACTTAATAATAGTAGTCAGAGCCAAAATTCGCATAAACAGGCGGTTGAGAGGCTCTGGCTTCTTATTTTGTCTAGGACCAAGTCTAGAACCAAATCTGTAACCAAGGCTGGACAGACGGTAAAATATAAGTGGAAAGTAAGACACAGTCTAAGACAAAAAATGCAATGTCTTAGATTGTTAAATAAAAATGTCTTAGATGTCTTAGATAGTAAGACTAGCTATAAATCTATCGGCTCATTTAAGACAAGAAGAGAAGCAGAAGAAGCATTAGCTAATTATTATATGAATCCTATTGATTATGCTGGTAAAATAGAGACCTTTGAACAATTATACGAGGCATGGGCAAAAGATTATTTCAAAAAGGTATCACCATCATCAGTTAGGACAGTTACTTCCACCTATAAGTATTGCTCCGCAGGCTACAATATGTTAACTATGTGTAATCTAATGTTCGATTACGCATTTGAAAGAAGATTGATATATTATAATCCTGCAAGAGCATTTAAGGTGACACATCTTATAAGAGAGATAGAGGAAGAAAAGAAGGTAAAGCAGGTTTTTTCTCCTAAAGATATTAAGAAGATGTGGAAATATGTTGATGTTACTCCATATACAGATATGGTGCTTATAGGCCTTTATACTGGCTTTAGACCGCAGGAATTAGCAATATTGGAGATAGATAACATAGACTTAGAAGAAGGTTCTATAATAGGCGGTATGAAGACTTCAAATGGCAAGAATAGAAAAGTTCCGATTCATCCTGATATTAAGCCATTAGTTGAAAAGAGGTATATAGAAGCTACAGAGCTTTTTTGCAGTGACAGGTTGTTCAATGATCCTCGTAGTCAGACCGGTATTAGACTTACATATGACAAATATAGAAGGAAATTTGAGTTTGTGATGGCTGATTTAGCTCTTAGTGGATTCTCACCACATTGCACTAGACACACATTTGCGACATATGCTAAGAAAAGTGGGATGGAACCTGGCATAACGAAAAGAATTATGGGACATAGCTTAAGGAGTGATGTGACCGAATATTATTATACTCACCCTGAATTCAGCGATTTTGAGAATGAGATAAGGAAGTTGAGCTTTGAATAGTTTTCCTCTTGACGATTTATGATATAGTTGTAAAATACTTAGGAAATAAAAAAGAGAAGAGGTGTGGTATTATTATGACTTACGAAGAAATAGTAAAAAAGGCTCAAAAGGTAGCCAAAGAAACTGATGCAAGCAAGCTTAAAGAACATATCGCATTACAGATTGATATTGTTGGTGAAGGCGAAGGCGCTTTCTATGTTGAGATAAATGACGGAAAAGCAGTTGTTGAGCCATATGAGTACTATGATAATGATTGTAAGGTGACAGCAGATGCCGATACAATTTTATCTATTTTTGACGGCAAGTTCAATGTAGTCAAGGCTCTTGCTTCAGGAAATGTGACAGTAGAAGGAGATTCCGGCAAAGCACTTGTCATTGTCGAGACAATCAAGAAATCTACGAAGAAGAAAGCGGAGGCCAAGGCTAAGGTAGAAAAGAAGACAGTAAGCAAGGCTTCTTCTAAAATAGAATAATCTGAAAAGTGAAGAGCTAAAGACTGAGGGAGATATTGTATCTCTCTCTTTTTCTGTTGTGAAGTATATAGTATAATTATTGCATAGACAGACGGAAGTTGCAGGGGGTGAGAGATATGGTTGATTACGGACTGAAAGACAGAGTAGCTATAATTACAGGAGCAAATAACCCGTGGGGGATTGGAGCAACTACAGCATTGGCTTTTGCTCGAGAAGGAGCAAAGGTTGTTTTGATATATAAAAAAGTCAATAGGTCATTTGATGAGTCTAAGATGGATAAAAATGGTGTAGACAGATACTACGGAGCAAATGCAGGAAATGCAGAGGCGGTGGAAAGCAAATTAAAAGAAATAAATGCTGACTACCATGTATTAGAAAGTGATATCTCAAATGAAGATACAGTAAAGGAAATATATGATACAGTCCTAAAAAAATACGGGCGAGTTGATATTTTGCTTAATAATGCTGCAACGGATGACGAAACCGGCTGTGATACTATTGAAACTATTACACAAGATGTGATTGATGACACTTTTTCGGTCAATGTTCGCGGAAGTATTTTGATGATTCGGGAATTTATTAAACGCCGTGGTGAATATGGAAGAATTATCAACATCTCTACTGATGCAGCACAAATTTTCGCAGGTCAGATTACCTATGGAGCAAGCAAAGCGACATTAGAAGCACTTACTCGCAGTATTGCTCTTGAGGTGGCTAAGTATGGAATAACTGTTAATTGTGTTGCTCCGGGACCAACACAAACGGGGTGGATAGATGAAGAATTTGAAAAGGATGTTATTCCTTTGATTCCTATGGGAAAGTTAATTCAACCGGAAGATATTGCTGAAACGATTCTGTTCTTGGCAAGCAAGCAGGCAGGAATGATTACAGGTCAGGTAATAAAAGTGTCCGGGGGAAAGGCACTATAAAGTCTAGTTTGTACCGGAGAATTGATTTGATTATAAAG
>JAIKVT010000111.1 GCA_024685495.1 Lachnospiraceae bacterium | reverse complement strand
CGTCAACGAAGAATATTTCAGAGCGCAGGGAATGAATCCGGACGGCACACCTTTGTCCGATAATATGCCGGAAGATATGGAAGTGTCACTCTCAGACGATTTGGATGCGGAATATTTTAATTGGAAGGATACAGAGGATACACAGGCGGAAGAAACTGACAAGAAAAAGAAGGGTGGTATAGGCTCTATATTTGGAATAAAACGTTAACATTTATTAAGCCGGATAAAAATGAAAAAGATACTTGAGATAAATGGTTTTTCAAAGACATATGATGATACAAATAAAGCGGTAAATAATATATCCTTGTCGATTGATGAAGGTGAGATATACGGCTTTATCGGACATAATGGAGCAGGTAAGTCTACGACTATTAAATCAATCGTTGGAATACTCCCGATTCATGAAGGGGAGATATTAGTCGGAGGCATGTCTGTAAGACATAAGACCAGAGAATGCCAGAAGATAATTGGCTATATTCCGGATAACCCTGATATATATGAATTTATGTCGGGAATAGATTATGTCAATTTTGTTGCAGATGTATTCTCTGTAAGCACTGAGGACAGAACGAAGAGAATTGAATACTACGCAGGGTTATTTGATATAACAGAGGCTATGGGAGACTTGATTTCGTCCTATTCTCATGGGATGAAGCAGAAGATATCGCTCATAGCTGCATTTGTGCATAAGCCAAAGCTACTTGTGTTAGATGAGCCTTTTGTAGGATTAGATCCCAAAGCGTCTGCCGTACTTAAACAATGCATGAGAGAGCTTTGCGATGAAGGCAGTGCAATATTCTTCTCTACACATGTATTAGAGGTTGCAGAAAAATTATGCGATAAAGTGGGCATGTTATCTAAAGGAAATCTGATTGTTGACGGAGAGGTCGAAGAGTTAACCAAGAACAAATCTCTTGAAGATATATTCCTTCATTCGATGGAGGTAGGGCATGAGTAATTTGTGGCTTGTGATGAAGGTGAGAGCGGACGAGCGATTTGCCATCAGCAAAATCCGCCATGAACGAAATGCCGCCAAGAAGGGACTTTACTATTTCGCTAAGATAATAAAGCTGAGCATTGCCATAGCGATGGCATATCTTATATATCTATTTTCCGAAACTCTTTCGGAAGCAGGCTATGCGACGGTTTTGCCTGTAATTTCATATATTATTGCGAGTGTAATAAGCCTTATTATGACTATTATTAAGATTAATGAGAAGGTCTCCGGAAGATCAGATACGGAATTTTTGCTATCTTTGCCTGTTCCTAACATGGTTCAGATAGTTATGCTGTTTATTGAATTATATCTTGAGGCGATAGTTTATGTAATTTTAGTTGAAGTGCCAATGGGTTTAGTTTATGCCGGAGCAGTTTATACAGATGGATTTTTCTGGGTTCGATGGTTGGTTGGAGTTTTACTTACAAGTCTTCCGGTAAGCGGACTTGCGGCGCTTCTTGGAATATTTTTAGCACTTGTTCTTTCTTCATTTAAGAATAGAAATCTCATACAGTCGGTAATGTCACTTGCGGCAATCAGTGCAGTTTCTGCACTTATGCTCTATATTATTTATCGTGTTGCGTCAGCTATTCATTTGGGACTTGGGCTTTCGCCGAGTGTAATAAGCGATAATATTATTCAGATTGTGTGTTCTAATTACAGGTTTTGTAGAATATATCAAAACAGCGTAGTGGTAGGAGAGCCGTTATACATTTTGCTTTTGGTGCTTACGTCTGTTGTTTGCTATGCATTTTGTATATTTGGACTAAGTGTTGCTTATCAGGACTTTATGCTTGCACTCAAAGCACCAGCTGTTTATAAGAAATTTGAGATGGGCTCGCAGGCAATGAACAGTTTAAAAAAGACAATAATGAAACGTGAGATTTCCATGTGGCTTAGATCAAAATCGTATATGACAAACTCCATGATAGGATTTGTCATTGGAATCGTGGGGGCCCTTGGAATATTTTTCATAGGCTTAGACAGACTTAGTGCAACATTTACAACTAACGGATTTTCCATGAAAATCGGATATATTCTAATGCTTGTAATATGTGTTCTTGTTGGGATGTGTTCCACGACATTTTGCTCATTGTCAATTGAAGGAAACAGGGTGTGGATATGGCAGACATCCCCTGTTGACGATAAACTTTTGTACGGTGCCAAGATTTTACTAAATCTTATGATAACCATTCCTTTATCGTTAATATGCGCTGCCCTTTTTGCATTCACATTTCCAATGGATACAGCCGCAAGGGTTTGCATGTTTATAGTGCCTCTTTTGTATAGCGTGCTATGTGCCTGCTGGGGGATGGCCGCCGATAAGAGATGGGCGGATTATTCGATGGAGAGTGAGGAACAGATTATGACTCAGAGTCTGTCATTTGTTACATCTAAGTTGCCGCAGATTGTACTTCCAATTATAGCTTTGGCTATATTGGTTAATATGGGAAATGTGTTATAGAACAAAAATATATATCCGAAACTTAGGGAGAGACTAATTATTAAAAAAGATTAGCCTCTCCTTGCTTTTTATGTCAATAATCAATATAATTAGAATGATATTGTGTGCGTATTGCACGCTTCGATAAAATATAAGTGTTTTAATGCATTTTAAAGTAGGCGCTTGGAGCATTTGAAAATGTGAGTTTAATGCATTCGATAATGGGCATTTAATACATTTTAAAATAGACATTTTAGGAGGAAACCAATGAAATTATACGAAGGTGGAGCTTATTTAGTTAAGGGTAGCGAAATTGTAGAAGATAGCGCAGATGCTCTTAACGCGATTAAAGCAAAGGCAGGTATAGACACTAATAAAGAAGAGGCAAAAAAGAATACGATGGCTTATGACATTCTTAAGAGTCATAATACATCCGGC
>JAIKVT010000059.1 GCA_024685495.1 Lachnospiraceae bacterium | reverse complement strand
AAGATTTCATTTATGAATGAGATTTCTAATATATGTGAGAGAGTCGGCGCGGATGTTAATAAGGTAAGACTTGGAATCGGTTCCGATCACAGAATCGGCTATAACTTTATATATCCTTCATGCGGATACGGCGGAAGCTGTTTCCCGAAGGATGTTCAGGCGCTTATTAAGACAAGTAACGACTATGGATATCAGACAAGAATTCTCAATGCAGTCGAGGACGTTAACGCAGATCAGAAGATGATAATTCCAAGAAAGATTGTCAAAAAATACGGAGAAGATTTGACAGGAAAGACCTTCGCTGTATGGGGTCTTGCATTTAAGCCTAAGACAGATGATATGAGATATTCTTCTGCAATAACAATTATTGAAGAGCTTACGAAAAGAGGAGCCCGCATCAAAGCTTACGATCCAAAGGCTATGGATGAAGCTAAGAATTGTTATCTTAAGGGCAATGATAAAGTTGAATATTGCGAGAGTAAATATACGACATTAATAGATTCTGAAGCAATGATACTTGTAACAGAGTGGAAAGAATTCAGAGCTCCTGATTTTACGGAGATTAAGCAGAGACTGAAAAGCCCCGTAATCTTTGACGGAAGAAATCAATATCATAAAGAGAGAATGAAGGAACTTGGAATTGAATATTATCAGATAGGTGTAAGAGACGACTTAACGGAGAATTATTATGAGCCGTAAATCTGCAACATTTGTTGTTTTTTTGCTATTATTTTCATTAGTAATGTTTGTGTTTAACTTCGACAATGAAGTAAACATATATAATTCGACATTACTTGGATTATCATATGAGAACGGAATTTTGCCGAGAGCTTTGGTAGGAACGGCATACAGTTTTATGAATCATATTCTGCCGTTCGAATTGTTAAGCTATAACAGCGTATTAATATACACATTTATAATTACATTATTTTTTGTTGTTTTTTGGTGTTTGATACAGTTTTATTTTCTGAAGAAAGTGGAGTCGGATTACACCGAATACGTGGAATATGTAATAGTCTTTATATCTATATTTGTCATAAGTACTTTTACGGCATTTGATAATTATGGAAGGTTGGATGTCTATATTGTGGCACTGACGGTATTGTCAACCGTAATATTAATCTCCGGTAAATGTGAATGGTTAATTATTCCGATATCCGTCACATGCATTTTAATACATGAAGGATATGTATTTATGTATTATAATGTCATCTTAGTGCTTTTATTATATAAGATATTAACGGCTTATAAGCAAAAGCAAAAGAAAGAGATGAGAAAATATGCCTTTATATTTTTATTTAGCTTTGTACTTGTATGTATAGTTTTTATTTATTATACATTTATTTATAACGGCAACATGGCTGCATATGAAAATACCGTAAATGCAGCAACAGCACTTTCACAAAACGGAGAATATCATAAAGAAGTAATTCGTGCTGAAGTGCTTGGAGAAAATTTATTTGCAGAAGAATGGGAATTATATCATAAGGGGAATTTTGTAGAAATATTAATTTTTCTTGTGCTGTTTTTGCCGTTTTTAATAATTCAAATAAAATTTTTGGTAAGCCTGGTTAAAAAAGCGGATGATAAGATTGAGAAGTTAAAATATCTTGCATTTGCGCTTGGTTCAGTTACGACACTTCCGCTTTTTATATTAAAGGTAGATTACGGACGTTGGGTATTAGCTGTTTTGGTGTATTATTGTCTGGTGCTTATAGCGTTAATTGCCATGGGAGATAAAAAAGTTGGCGTTGCTTGGAAAGAAGAAGTTGAAGACATTCGACAAAAAACATCTTACGGCAAATTATTATTGGTATATGCGATGCTCTTTGTTCCGTTAAAAGATTTTAATATATGCTGGGTGACACGTAAGATTTTAAATCTTATGATGTAAAATATTAAGTCTTATGATGTAAAAATGTTAAATTTTATATTGTAGAAGAAAATAATATTTAAAAGGAGATTACTAAGAGGGAGATTACAATGAAAAGGATTTTAATAACGGGAGGTGCCGGCTTTGTCGGCTCTAATCTGTGTAAGAGATTATTAGAAGATAAAGATAACTATGTAATTTGTCTTGATAATTTATA
>JAIKVT010000283.1 GCA_024685495.1 Lachnospiraceae bacterium | reverse complement strand
GGAGCTGCTCCGGTACCACCGTCGTAGCCCGAGATTAGGATTACTCCCGCTCCCGCTTTGGCAACACCTGCCGCTACCGTTCCAACGCCTGCTTCAGATACAAGTTTAACTGAGATACGAGCGTTCTTGTTCGCACATTTTAAATCATAAATAAGCTGCGCCAAATCCTCAATTGAATATATATCATGATGAGGTGGCGGAGATATAAGGCTGACACCCGGTGTTGAATGTCTTGTCTTGGCAATCCAAGGATATACCTTCTTGCCGGGAAGATGACCGCCTTCTCCGGGCTTTGCACCCTGCGCCATCTTAATCTGAATCTCACGGGCACTGCTTAAGTATCTGCTTGTGACACCGAATCTTCCGCTGGCTACCTGCTTAATTGCAGAACATCTGTCATTATCGCTTCCCTTAGAAAGCATTCTTTCATCACTTTCTCCACCTTCACCGCTGTTGGATTTACCATGTAAATGGTTCATCGCAATCGCAAGTGTCTGGTGTGCTTCTTCAGATATGGAACCATACGACATGGCACCTGTCTTAAATCTCTGAACGATATCTTCTACGCTTTCCACTTCATCAAGGGGAACTCCCTCACTTGGGAAACTGAATTCTAAGAAGCTTCGGATATATCCTGTATCTTCTTTATTGACCATCTCGGTATATTTCTTGAATTTATCGTAGTCGCCTTCTCGTGTAGCGGCTTGCAGCATATGAATAGTCTGAGGATTATATCTGTGATGCTCACCCTGACTTCTGCTCTTATGACGACCGAGCGCCGTAAGTTCAAGATTAACGGGAAGTCCGAGCGGATCGAAGGCTCTAGAGTGCTGTCTGTCTACAGCTTTACCTATATCCTCTAATGTAATTCCACCGACTCTGCTGACAGTTCCGGGGAAATATGTGTTAATAACTTCACTTGAAATTCCAAGAGCTTCAAAAATCTTACTGCCCTGATATGACTGGATTGTGGAAATACCCATCTTAGATGCAATCTTAACTATTCCGTAGAGAATTGCATTGTCATAATCTTCTACTGCCGCATAATAATCTTTATCGAGCAATTCGCCATCAACCAATTCTTCAATGGTAGCATGTGCAAGATAAGGATTGACTGCACTTGCACCATATCCTAACAATGTTGCAAAGTGGTGTACTTCACAAGGCTCGCCCGATTCTAGGATTAGCGACATAGCCGTACATTTCCTAGTCTCAACAAGATGATTATGTACTGCTGCAACTGCAAGAAGTGAAGGGATTGCAACATGGTTCTCATCCACTCCTCTGTCTGAGAGAATTAAGATATTAGCTCCTTCTCTGTATGCTTTATCCACCTCTACAAATAAGTGATCGAGCACACGCTTCATCGGAGTTGACTTATAGTATAAAGTAGAAACCTTTGCTACCTTAAATCCTTCCTTCTTCATACTTTGAATCTTAAGGATATCAAGATCCGTAAGAATTGGATTATCAATTTTTATAACCTGACAATTGTCTTCTTTTTCCTGTAATAAATTACCGTTCTTTCCTATATATACTGTACGCGAAGTTACAATCTTCTCACGACCTGCATCGATTGGCGGATTGGTAACCTGCGCAAATAACTGTTTGAAATAATAAAACAGAGGCTGGTATTCACCTGAAAGACATGCAATCGGTGTATCTACACCCATAGAGCCGATTGTCTCCGAAGAATTAAGAGCCATTGCTCTAATTCCGTCATTATAATTCTCCCAAGTATATCCGAATGACTTCTGCAATTTCTTAAGATCGTCTCCCTTAATTGCAGGAACCTTCTTATTGGGAATCTTGATATCGGAAAGAAGCATAAGCTTACTGTCAAGCCACTCTCCGTATGGCTTTCTAAGCGCATATCTTTCTTTAACTTCATCGTCTAATATAATCTTTTTCTCTTTCGTATCAACGAGTAAAATCTTGCCCGGATGGAGTCTTTCTTTTGTAACGATGTGACTTTCATCGAGATCTAATACACCAACCTCAGACGAAAGGATTAAGCGTCCGTCATCCATTATATAATATCTTGAAGGACGAAGACCGTTACGATCTAAGATAGCTCCCATTACATCACCGTCTGAGAAAAGGATTGATGCAGGACCGTCCCACGGCTCCATCATTGTTGCATAATATTGATAGAAATCTCTCTCTTCCTGTGTAAGAGTCTCATTATGTGCCCACGGTTCAGGCAACATAACAGTCATAGCAAGCGGAAGATCGATTCCCGACATAACAAGAAATTCAAGTACGTTATCAAGCATTGCCGAATCAGATCCGCTTTGTGATATAACGGGAAGAACCTTAGTCATATCTTCATCAGAAAACTTATCCGTATGCATAGTCTCTTCTCTTGCGAGCATCTTATCGGCGTTACCTTTGATAGTATTAATCTCACCGTTATGAACAATAAATCTGTTAGGATGAGCACGATTCCAGCTCGGCATCGTATTAGTAGAGAAACGTGAATGAACCATTGCGATTGCCGACTCATAATCTTTATCAAGTAAATCAACAAAGAATGTACGAAGCTGTCCTACGAGGAACATTCCTTTATATACTATTGTTCTGCAAGACAAAGAAGGCACATATGTATTGGCACTGCTTTGTTCAAACTCTCTTCTTATAATGTATAGCTTTCTATCGAAGTCGAGATCTTCTTTTGCATCAGCCGGTCTTTCTATAAATGCCTGATAGATATTAGGCATGCATTCTCTTGCCTTGGCACTTAATACGCTTGGCTTAGATGAGACTTTTCGCCATGCAATAAGATTAAGTCCCGCTTTTCTTACTATAATCTCAAACATGGACTTAGCCTGTCTAAGTTCTAAATCGTCCTGAGGGAAGAAAAACATTCCTACACCGTACTGTCTCTTACCCGGCAAATCCACGCCCTGCTTTTTCATTTCCTTTACAAAATATTTATGAGGAATTTGCGTTAAGATTCCGACACCGTCACCGGTCTTACCATCGGCATCTTTACCTGCTCTATGCTCAAGATTTTCTACAATCGATAACGCATCTGCAACCAGCTTATGGCTTTCTCTTCCTTCGATATCAATAACAGCACCGATACCACAGTTATCATGTTCAAATGTTGGGTCATAAAGTCCGTTTTCATAAATCATATTAAATGCGTCTGACATAACTCTTTCCTCCAAATTCCACAAAAAAAGGCACTTCAGGTACATAACCTGAAGCGCCATTGCTTCCTAAACATTTATTCTTTTACATATCACGGACATTTTACTACCATTTTATATTAGTGTCAAGAAAATTTTTCCTTATTCTTTACACATTTAAAAAATGTTCCATCATAGTCGATATTGCCATATGCATCTTTATATAAATTATAGTCCATCACATTACCCGTCTTACCAACCGTGTCAATATAGAATCTAAACCCTATAGGAATTGATATCCCAAGGGATATATCCTCATCACTTCCACTATCAGTTGTTGCAAATTCTGCAATAACTTCGCCGACGTGATCTCCTCTGTCCTTTA
>JAIKVT010000273.1 GCA_024685495.1 Lachnospiraceae bacterium | reverse complement strand
TCTGTTGGCATTGTAAATGTTAATGGGTTAGTACCCATCATAGGTTCAACGCCCCATGTCGGAGCAACGGAAGGTCTTGCATTAGTTCCTGTAATTCCAATCATTCCTTCCTTCTCAGCCATAGTTGACCAGTAGCCTGCTATACCGTAATGAGTTGAATTACATATTGCACCTCCGGCCATACCGTATCTTTTTGCCTTATCTATCAACATTTCCATCATCTTGTATGAAGCTACCATACCCATTCCATTATGAGCATCTATTACAACCGTGGTTGGTGTATCTTTAAGCACTTCTATCTCCGTCTTGGGGAGTAGTGTTCCGTTCTTAATTCGATCGAGATATATAGGTTTAAATCTGTTACAGCCGTGACTTTCTATTCCTCTTCTGTCACTTTCCAAAAGAACATCTGCGCAAATTATGGCGTCTTCTCTTGGCACACCATATGCCACAAATACATCAACCATAAAATCATTAACCAATTGCCAGTCTAAATAAGGTCTTGTTTCTGTCATTTTAATAGATTCCTTTCCATTGTATTTATTTCCAGCATATACTATTATAATAAATGTACGACATTTTTCAATATTTTATAGTAATGGAGCATGGTATGTATGCATTTATTTTTCTAATGATTTTTGGTGTAATAATCCTTTTTGTTGCTTTAAGCATCGGACTGTCGAAAGACCCCAGAAATTATATGTTTATGATTAAAGTGCACGGTAATAAAAAACCACCTTTAGACGAGGCAAGAGCCGAGGCCAAAAAGGTGGCTAAAGTAATGGCGATTGTTGGTGCTGTCATTACAGTTTTATGCTTAATCGGTTTTGTTATTATGTATTTCTTTTTTCAATAATGCCCGAACGCTCAAGTACTTCTTCAACCGACTTTACAGGTATTATCTCTAATTTCTCTTTAACTTCGGTAGCAACATCTACAAGATCCTGTTCATTTTCCACCGGAATAAATGCTTTCTTAATACCGCTTCTTAAAGCGGCCATAAGCTTCTCGGGAAGCCCTCCTATTGGCATTACAAGTCCTCGGAGTGATACTTCTCCCGTCATTGCAATTGAAGGATCAACATCACGCTCATTAACAAGTGATGCTATTGCAGTAGTCATCGTAATACCTGCCGACGGTCCATCCTTAGGAACCGCACCATCGGGAACATGTATATGCAAATCATTCTTCTCAAACATCTTTGCTTTATCAGGGAAAATGGATTTTACTAAACTCACCGCAATCTGAGCAGATTCTTTCATTACATCACCGAGTTTTCCGGTTATAATAATGTTACCTTTACCTTTTGTAAACATGGTCTCTATATACAATATCTCACCACCTACAGGTGTCCATGCCATTCCTGTAACGACTCCGCTCTTTTGCTTAGCCGGCACAATTTCTTTGTGAACGGATCTCATATCTAAATCTGTACGCAACTGTTCCTTCGTAATCTCAATATTTTTATCGCCGCTCGATATCATAACAGCTGCTCCACGACAAATTGTATCTATTCTTTTTCTAAGCCCTCTGACTCCGGCTTCTCTGGTATACTCTTCTATAATTGTCTCAATTATTTCATCAGATACATTCAAATTCTCATCACTTATCCCCATTTCCGACATTGCTTTCGGAAGAAGATGACGTCTTGCAATCTGAAGCTTCTCCTTAGGAGTATATCCGGTAAAATTAATAACCTCCATTCTGTTAAGTAAAGGTTCGGGTATTGTATCGATACTGTTAGCTGTGCATATGAACATAACATCCGAAAGATCATAAGGCACATTCATATAATGATCTGTAAATGTATTATTCTGTTCAGGATCTAGAACTTCCAGTAAGGCACTTGCGGGATCTCCGTTATATGACGCCGAAAGTTTGTCTATCTCATCAAGCACCATAACAGGATTGGTGACTCCGCTTTTACTGATTGCATCCATTATTCTTCCGGGCATAGCTCCGATATATGTTCGCCTATGTCCTCTTATATCAGCTTCATCTCTTATGCCTCCGAGACTTACACGAACATATTCTCTTCCGAGACTTTTGGCTATACTTTTTCCGATACTTGTCTTTCCCGTACCCGGTGCTCCGACAAATAAAAGTATTGAGCCTGACTGTTCCTTCTTAAGATTCATAACTGCAATCTGCTGTATAATTCTCGTCTTGACTTTCTTAAGACCATAATGATCTTCATTCAGAATATTTTCCGCTTCCGATAAATTTATAAATTCAGCTTCCTGTTTTTTCCAGGAAAGACCTGTTACAAAATCAAGATAATCATAAAGCATTCCTGTCTCGGGACTGTTCTTGCCCTCTTGCTTTAGTCTGTCAAGAACCTTCCTCGCTTCTTTCTCAGCATCTTCATTCATTCCCGCTTCATCTATCTTCTTAGCGAACTTTTGAATGTCCGTAAGATTCTCAGGATGCATCTCATCTAACTCTTTTTGCAAATACTCCATCTGCTTTTTGATAGCCGATTCACGATACATATCCTTATATTCCTGTTCCTGTGCGGAAGCTGCATCTGTTGTTACCTTTGCAACCTCAACAAATTCTATGATCGCTTGTTCCATAAGCTCCATACGCTTTATGGCACTGTCTTCAGCTAATATTTTATATTTATCATCATTACTGTTCTTCATCCAATATGAAATAGCGGCCGTTAATTCTCCGACTGTATTCATATTATCTATCATCATGTTGAAAAATCCTGCATATTGAAATCGAGAAGACAAATCTTTCACTTCTTCTTTGAGTTTATCTAAAACTTCTTGTTCCCTATGTATATCTGCAACTTCTGAGTCCGGTCGCCTTGATATACTAAGTTCAATATTATGCATGGCATCAACTGATACTTCATCTATATTGACACGATTATTAATCTTCACAACGATATATCCATCCGAACTGATATTACTGATAACACCTGAAACACCGATAGGATAGAAATTATCCTCAGTCATTTCATTTCTCTTCTGGAAAGTCTTATTCTGTAATAGAACAACCTTTTCTCCCTGAACTGCCCTTCCTCCGAGATTTTTGAATTCATCCGTTTGAAAATAAAGATTTCCTTGTGAAATAAGCTGTTTGTTATATACCGGAACTACTATCATGGCTTTCCTCCTTTT
>JAIKVT010000261.1 GCA_024685495.1 Lachnospiraceae bacterium | reverse complement strand
CACAGTTTCCTCTGCCATATCCGTATCTCTAATCTTACTCTCGGACGCTTCGAGATTTTCTTTCGTTGTATTAGTCACGTTAATAGTGTGCTCAATCCGATTCTGTTGAGCACCGACTTGGGCACGAAGGCTCGAAACTGTCTCAATAGCCTGTGCCACTGCACCAAGCGATTGCTTCGCACTTTCATTAGATGAGACATCAACACCATCAACACCAATTATGTTCGCATTCATGTAAGGCTTTGTAATCCATAGTCCTGACTCTGCCACATCTCCTGATTGAATCCATATTTCCTTCTCTTCATCTTTAGCTCCTGCGGGTGAGGCAAACTTCACCGAAGGATTGTTGAGATTGGCTGTCTTGTTGTCGTAAATCCAGAACTTACCAAAGCTGTCCCTGGCAAATTGTATGCCACCTTGTGTATAGACTGATGTATTTCCAACAGCACTACGCATTGTCTTTACAAGATTCGAACCACTTGTACAACCCTCTACATTTATCGTAATAGTATGAGTATCACCTACTCCGCTATAAATATACGAACGTCCACCCGTATCCGTCGAATTGCCAAATACTATTCCGTATTGTTTTCCACTTGAAGTGTCTGTAACCGAAAAGCTCTGACCCTCAAGCTGCTCATATGTATACGAAGAGCCCAGCCCGGAGAAATCCATCATTACAGAAGCATATGGATATCCTACACGTCCCGCATATCCGGGTTGACCTTCTGTAGATGCGTTAGACGGCATTCCTGTATGATACTGCTGCGTAGTAACTATCAAAGGCTCTGAGAAATTCGATCCTCCCTTAACGTTTTCCGGACCCAACACATCAGATATACCTCCTGCTGAAACATTTCCTCTATCATGGAATATGGGCATATCATTAAATGTAGTTGTATCTGAGATACGATTAATCTCAACTTTAAGCTGATTTATCTCATTTTGTATACTGGTTAAATCTTCGGCACTGTTAGTTCCGTTAGCTGCTTGAACACAAAGCTCATTCATTCGATGCAGCATCGATTGAACTTCACTCATAGCACCGTCCGCCACCTGACAAAAAGAAACTCCATCCTGTGAATTACGCGCACCCTGACCAAGTCCTCTGATTTGCTTACGCATCTTCTCAGATATAGACAGACCGGCAGCGTCATCTGCCGATCTGTTAATTCTATATCCTGACGAAAGTCTCTCTACAGACTTTTGTTTATCAGAAGCATTAATATTAAGTTGTCGCCGGCCATTCATAGCCATAATATTATTGGCAACTACTGTAATACTCATATATTTCGTCCTAAATAATTAAGGTTGAGGTATTGTTGCAGATGAAACAACATCTTCCGGAGTAATAGTTACTGTTATCGAACCTACTTTTTGCATAGCCGTAAGTCCAAGTCCTCTATCCGGCACACCTATCAGAGAAAAATACATATCATCCACGTATTCTCCAGTAGGGTTATTGGTGTAATAATAATATCTGGTTCCAATTGCCAAGTTATCTTTATATGTATTAAGATGCATTGTTGGATTAGTTATACTTTGTGTATTAGCAGTATTAGTAGTAACTGTATTTGCCAAAGTATCATTATCTTCATTAAACATACCTTTAACTGCAGTTGCTGTTGTATCGTCTGCATTAAATACGTTAGTAGGATCATTAGCATAACTAAAATCAGCCTTGACCGGGAAATTAGAATCATTAGTTATTGTTATCTTATTATTAGTTCCATCAACATAAGCATCTACATTCCAACCGCCACCTTGCTTTCCTGAGCTTCCGGTTGCATATGTGTGAGTAGACGGATCCCATGTACTACCATAATCATATTCAAATTTCATTGCACCCCAATCGACCTTAACAGAATATACAATATCTCCTCCACCAGTTGTCTTAGCTTGCACATCAAAATTTACCGTGTTAGGATTAGTAAGTTCTTGTGATGCTGTACCCGTGCTTGAATTATATATTCCGGTATCACTGTAGGTCTGTGTTCCCGCAAATACTGTCGTTGACAAAGATAATGCACATGTCATCACCATAGCCAGCGACAATGCAACCGCAAGCACCTTTCTTTTCATAATTGTCCTCTTCATAAATGTCCCTCCCTTGAAAATTATTTTCCTGCTCCGCAGGATATATTTATGCGTTCACATATCAAAACGCACCACTTAAACCGTCCTACCACGGTTGAAGTTTCATGGATAACTCCGTTGTCCCTTCGCTTGTAAATGTTTCATCAGCATAGGCATATACTTTAACTATGACATCGTATTTCTTATTATCTACACTACTGTTATTAACGCTCTCAATATATTCTCCGGGATTAATATATCCCGTATCATACAAAGTCTTCTCGCTATCCTTATCTTTAATCTCACATCGCAAAAGTACGCTGTTCGATATAGGATTAGTAAAATATATATTCACGTCTCCATTCTGTTGTTGATAGAGATTAGCAGCCATCTGTATTACGTATCCATGCTGAGTATTAACAGAACCATACATATAACTCTCATCCACATTAGGAATCCCTGTTTTGGCTGTAGAATCATGGCTTGGTGGCGTATATTTAACCAATACAGTATATGTAATAAGTCCAATTACAATAAGACAAACAACAATTATAATTGGTATAAATATACCTCGCCTTCTTCTCTCCATTCTCGAAAACAGTAATTGTTCTCGCATAGTTACTTCCATTATCATCCCCTGAATTAATTCTTTTATAAGTTATCAATCGCTATAAGAAACCTTGACAGGCAATTCCGTCTTAACGATTGTTTTATCCTCTGTTACATTGTTATAAGAATGAAGTACGATAAATCCGTCTGTCTCCGCTCCCGTAAGTAAAGAAACATCATCAATAGGCAAACTTTTTATACTATACCCTGGGGATACTGCTTTGGATTTTCCTACCGACACTCTTTGACCTGCGCTGTTTATTACCTGTAATTCAACCACAATCTTATTAGCATCATTAGCCGGATTTGTGAAATCCAACTTACAAGTCTTAGCATTTTTTGATATCTCAACACCCCTATATAACGTAAACGACAAGGAATTATCTCCGTTATTATCGCCACCTGTATCATCCGACTTCTCCTGCCCCGGATCCGGCTCAATCTTCGCATAATCCTTCTGAGCATCCAATGCTGAAAGAATTGCAAAATACCCTAATGCTCCAACAGAAATAGAAATTAGAGCTATCAATATTACGAATACATAAGG
>JAIKVT010000235.1 GCA_024685495.1 Lachnospiraceae bacterium | reverse complement strand
GCCAAGAAAGAGTTTAATGATTATCTTCGTGAAGTTATGGCTGTTAAGAGCATGAAGATTTGTCATTTCCTTAATTGTAGATACATTGTCATTCACGGTTTCAAATTGTCACAGTTCTTGGGCTCGGAAGAGGCGGAATGGCAAGAGACGCAGAAGTTCATAGAATTCTTGGCCCCAATGGCTAAGGAATATGGAATTACAATCTGTATTGAAAATGTGTATACGAGTACGGGGTCTCATATCTTAGAGGGACCTTGTTGTGATGCCGTAAAGGCGGCAAGAAGAATAGATGAGATTAATGATAAATATGGAGCAGAGATTTTAGGATTCTGTTTTGATACAGGTCATGCTAATCTTGTTGGAATTAATTTCAAAGAGTTTATAGAGACTTTAGGACCTCGTCTTAAAGTTCTTCATATTCATGACAATGACGGAATGGCTGATTTACATCAGTTACCATTTACATTTACAAGATCAAGAGAGAACAGGCCTAGCACAGACTGGGAAGGATTTGTGAGTGGTATTAAGAATATTAATTACGGTGGTGTGCTTAGTTTCGAGACGGCACCGGTTCTTAAATCATTTCCTAATGAGCTTCGGACGGAGGCTCTTACGATGATTTATAATATAGGGAAGTATTTCGCTAAGTGTATTGAGGATTAATTATATAGGCAAGCATTTTGCGAAGAGTATTGATATATAAAATGTGTTGAGAATTAGGTGGTATTAAGGGTTAATCAAATGTATTGAGGAGTAGAAGGAGAGAATAATGCGAGTAGGTATTATTGGGACAGGGAGAATTGTTGGAAGGTTTGTATCAGAATGCAAGGTTGTAGATAATGTAGATATAACTGCAATATATAATCCGCATGTTGAGACAGCTATGTTTTTCGCTGAACAAAATGGCATCGACGGAGTTCGAAATGTCAGCGAAGTGGCAGATGACAAAGTGCTTCTTACATCTTCGAAAGAAGATATGTATAAAGTCTGCGATGCGGTTTATGTGGCATCGCCCCATGAATATCATGTTAACGATATGACAGATGCTATCAATGCCGGAAAGCATGTTCTATGTGAGAAGCCTTTTGCACTATCAGGAGAAGATGCTGTTAAGGTATTCGAACTTGCAAGAGAAAAGCAGGTTATCTGTATGGAGGCAATTAAGACAGCCTATTGTCCCGGTTTCTCAGGACTTATTCAACTTATTGAAAATGGTGTTATCGGACAACCGTACGATGTTGAAGCGACATTTACTAAGATAGGTTCTGCGTCAGGCCGAGAAATGTGGGGTCCGGCAGCAGGAAGCTTCGTAGAACTTGGAAGTTACGTGCTTCTTCCAATTGCAAAGATTATGGGAACGGAGAGCTTAGAGAGTTATATATGGTCTCTTCCAAGTGCCAACGGCAATGATTCATATACTAAGAGTTGCTTTTCTTACAGATTTGGAACTGCTACGGCTAAGACAGGTCTTGGTGTTAAGTCGGAAGGGGAACTTATTATAGCGGGAGAGTGTGGATATATTAAAGTTCCCGCGCCTTGGTGGCTTATGAGTAAGATTGAAGTTCATCATGAGGACAGTGAGCGTGTGGAGATATATGAATCTTTATTCGAAGGTTCAGGATTAAGATATGAGATTACAGCGTTTCGTAATGCTTGTCAGTTAATTGATAAGAATAAAGCGGGCGAAGCGCCGGTGGATCTTGATAGTGAAGATGTATGGTGTGAGCTGGAGGACATCTGTTCCATCTCACCACAAGAGACTATTTGGATGGCATTTCAGATGGAGTTATTCTTAAGTAACAAGAAGGAATTATTAAGAGTTACAGGATACGAAGAAATACCTGAAGTATCAATGCCACAAGTATACGCCCACAGAGGCAGCAGCTATAAATATCCTGAGAATACTTTGCTGTCATTCAAGAAGGCGGCAGAGGTAAACGGTATTGCAGGAATAGAATTCGATGTACAGTTGACTTCTGATGGAGAAATCGTTGTAATCCATGACGAAGCTATAGATAGAACAACTACCGGAGAGGGCTTTGTTAGAGACTTTACTTTGAAGGAACTACAAGAATTGTATATAACTCCTGCAAAAAGTGATGTTCCTTATGAATTAACAGAAGAAGATAAGAAATATCTTAAGGGTGAAGACAGTTCACTTCAGTTTTCGGAAGATGTTTTGGCAAAATGTTCTAACGACGAGGAGCATCTTCGTATATCAACACTTCGAGAGCTCTTTGATTTGCTGAAACCGTATTGTGATAACAATGGCCTGATTCTTAACATAGAGCTTAAGAATAGCGTGTATCCGTATGAAGGTATGGAGCAAAAGGTTATTGATTTGGTTAAAGAATATGGCTTGCAAGAGAATATAGTATATTCTTCATTTAACCATGATTCGCTTGCTATAGTAAAGGAGATTGATCCGGCAGCAGAGACGGCAACACTTGATTCCGATATGCTTAATTGTATTGAAGGAATGATTCGTGTTGGAGCAGACGGCGTTCATCCTTCAAGTAATGGTATGATTATTAATATGGATACAGTTGAGAGAATTAAGGAGGCCGAAATTCCTGTTAGAATGTGGAATCATGTAGAGCCGCTCTTTGGTGATACTAAGAGACTTAAGGAATGTGATCTTGATAAATATGCGGTAATGGGTGCAGATGTGATTATGACTAATGTGCCGGATATGTATCTTGATTGATATTTTTAATATGCTATATAACTAAACCAAAATAAGAACAATGTGCAAAGTGCCGAATCTACGCAAAATGTGATAGATTAGGCACTTTTTTCTTGCTTTATAATTGACCAGGGTGTATTATAACTTTATACACCTTAAGGAGTATAGAAATGTATATGGAGGAACAATATGACAACTTTATACCATGGTAGCAATAAGATTATAGAAAGGCCGTCGACAGACATG
>JAIKVT010000184.1 GCA_024685495.1 Lachnospiraceae bacterium | reverse complement strand
TCTACTATTTTGACATTTCTAAGATGTGCAAAATGGATACGTCCCATCTTAGAATATTTATAGGCCATCTTAGCGACGTTATTTTTATTAGAACAACCTAGTGAACCGGTACATAACGTAATGCCGTGATGTTTGTCGTCTGATAATGATAAAAATCTGTCTAAATTCTTCTCATCTGTAATGATACGTGGAAGTCCGAATATGCTCCAGCAAGGGTCGTCTTCGTGAATTGCCATATTAACATCACATTCGCTTGCAACGGGAATAATTCTTTCTATAAAATATGCTAAGTTATCCCATAAGTCGTCTTCTGTCATTTCGTTATATTGAGCGACAACTTCTGATAATTCTTCGGGTGTGTAGCTTGCATCCCATCCCGGAAGAGTTAAGTCTGAATCAGATTTTAATGGATTAACCTTGTCAACTTCGTCCTGGTAATATACAAGTGAAGTAGAGCCGTCTGCATTAGCATGATCAAGACTTGTTCTTGTCCAGTCGAATACCGGCATGAAATTGTAGCAAATGCATTTAATTCCTTCTTCTGCAACTCGTCTGATGTTCTCGCAATAGTTATCTATATATTTATCACGAGTAGGCTTTCCTAGTTTGATGTCTTCATGAACCGGAATTGATTCAATGACTTCGTATTTCAAACCCTGATCTTTAACAAGCTGTGCCTGTTTTTTTATAGCCTCACGAGGCCAAACCTCTCCAACCGGTACATCGTATATTGCTGTTACGATTGAATCCATACCCGGAATCTGTGCTATATTTTGTAATGTTATACTGTCGTCTTCTCCGTACCATCTAAAAGATAATTTCATATGTGTTCTCCTTTGCTGTTCACATCTTATATTGATAGTATAGTATAAAAATTGCAAAAAGTAATTGCGTTTTAACCACAAAACATTGCAAAATGTACACAAGCATTGTAAGATTAATATGTAGGAAGTATATTTAATGTGAGGTTTGATATGGAAGCTATATTAGACACATTTTCATCAAGACAGATTATGCGTCGTGAAAGACTTGAATTCTTTCATTATAGGGATGTAACTATTGACAGAATCCAGCCGCATACACACAGCCATTTCGAGTTCTACTTCTTCCTCGGAGGAGAGACGAGATACAATGTGGGAGATGAGAGTTTTTATCTGAAGAGAGGAGACTTTCTTATTATAAGGCCGGGAACATTGCATTTTCCCGATGTCAAATTCACTGATGAGAATGCGGCATATGAGCGATTTGTAATATGGGCAAGCAACACTTATGTCAACGAATTGTCCCTAAGAGATAAAGGTGTATATAAGGTTTTTAGCAAAATAGCGACTAAGAATTTATGTCATTTCAGGCCGGATACCACGAATAAGACGATGATTCTTAATATATTAGAAGATATGAAATCGGAAATGCGTGAGCAGGACGTAGGGTATCAAATCGCCATCGAGTCGCTTTTTATGCAGCTTATGATAATGCTTTGTCGCGTAATTAATAAGCGCAATACGTTTAAGCAGGAAGAGACACAGTCTGATCTTTATTCTTCCATAATAAGATATATTCATAACAATATTAAAGAACCGCTTAGTATTGACGATTTGTGCGGAGCATTTTATGTAAGCAGAAGCTACGTGTCTCGGATAGTTAAAGAGCATCTTAATACTTCCGTTCATCAATACATTTTAAAGGTGAAGTTAGAACATGCCTTATCTAAGATATATCAAGGAAGTTCCATAACTGAAGCCTCGGAGGAATATGGATTTGATAATTATTCGACTTTTTACAGAGAGTGCAAGAAATTTTACAATAAATCACCAAGAGAGTTAATGAAAGATAACAGGATATGAAACGGAGCAGGCTATGAGAATTATTAAAGAAGTAAAAAGTGTTACCAAAGAAAACAATTACTACGTAGTAAAGACTAACGATTGTGATATGAGAATATGGTTTCTGACAGATTCGATTATCAGAATACGAGTTGGATTCGACGGCGATTTTGTCGAGGAAAGCTACAGCCTTGTAACGACTGCCTGGGAAGACAGGTTAGATGATGTAGTCGGTGAAGACAGAAAGCGAATTGAAGTTGCTGAAACTAAGCTGAAAGACGACGATGATTATACGACAATTTCGAGTAAAAAATTAAATCTTGTTATAAATAAAGACCCTATAACGCTGGAAATCTACGATTCAGAGAATAACATTTTACATAGAGACACACCACAGCTGGCTTATCGATGTGACTCTAACAGCAGGAGATTTCATACCGGCGAGATAATGAACGGTGATTATTACTACGGCTTTGGCGAGAAGACGGGACATCTTAATAAGCGTGGCAAGCTTCTTACAATGAGTCAAAATGATACGATGGGATACGATCCTATAAATTCCGACAGCCTGTATAAGCACATTCCGTTCTATATTAAGGCTAATAAATTGACGAAGAAAGCTTGCGGCTATTTTTATCACAATATGCGTGAATGCACATTTGACATGGGAAGAAGCCACAGCAATTATTGGAAACCGCATAGTACGTATGAGGTTGACGGCGGCGATATTGATCTTTTCTTTATGGCCGGCCCTGAGATTAAAGATGTAGTTAGAAATTATACATTGCTTACGGGAAGAAGTGCGCTGCTTCCGAAGTATTCGCTTGGTTATCTGGGAAGCTCTATGTATTATAGTGAGCTTTCAAAGGATTGCGATAAGCATATAACCAGATTTATAGACACTGTTAAGAGTGAGGGGATTCCGGTTGACGGCTTCCAATTATCGAGCGGTTATACCGCTTATGATTCGACTGAGGGCGAAAAGCGCTGCGTATTTACGTGGAACGACGACAGGTTTAAAGATCCCGAGAAGTTTTTCGAGAATATGAAGAAAAGGGGAATCGTTGTATCTCCTAACGTTAAGCCCGGGGTGCTTCTTGCTCATCCTAATATCGACGACTTTACATCTAAGGATATGCTCGTTAAGGACTCGCAGGATGACACTTATGCGACAGGAATCTGGTGGGGCGGTGAAGGCGTCTTTGCTGATTTTACCAATCCGACTTGTCGCAAGGAATGGAAGAAGCTTCTTAAGGAAAATGTTATTAAGAAGGGGACAACTTCTATCTGGAATGACAACTGTGAGTACGACAGTATCGTGGATAAAGATGCGAGGGTCTCATTTGATGGCAAAGGCTCGACAATTGGCGATACGAGAAGCATTCAGGCTAACATCATGTGTCAGATTACGGCTGAGGCCATCAGGGAAGAAAATGAGAATGTAAGACCGTTTATTGTATGCCGTGCGGGACATAGCGGAATTCAGCGCCTGGCTCAGACTTGGGCGGGTGATAATAGGACCGCTTGGGAGACGCTTAGATATAACCAGGCGACTGTTATGGGAATGTCTATGTGTGGTGTAAGCAATTACGGTGCGGATATCGGCGGATTTTACGGCGAGGCGCCGGAGCCGGAGCTTTTTGTGAGATGGGTACAGGCCGGAATTTTCATGCC
>JAIKVT010000128.1 GCA_024685495.1 Lachnospiraceae bacterium | reverse complement strand
GACTGAATGCGGCATTTTCAATATTACAGCCAAAATACACTTTTTTGTTCTTAGTAAGAAGTGCCGCTCCCACATTCACATGAGAATACGGTGCATAAGATCTTGACACAAGTTCTTTGGCAAGTTCCATTAAAATCTCGTCTGTAATTTCCACTCCGTCAAAAAGCATGTCGTCCATAATATACCTCCCCGTTATTTGTTTTTAATAATGTTAACAATCCTTGATGTTCTTAATTATATTAACAAAACTTGATGTTCCTAATTATCTAAACAGTTCCCGATTATATTAACTGCTCTTTATAATATTAACAATCCTTGATGTTCCTAATCTGTCTGCTCCCGCATCAAGAAATGTGTCAGCATCTTCAAGACTCTTAATACCGCCTGCTGCCTTAACGAATTTACCTTCGTTCATATTTTGCTTCATAAGCTTTACTACTCTTATGTTAGCGCCCTCTGTAGAAAATCCGGTCGAAGTCTTAATAAAATCGGCATCGGAATCATTAACGATTCGACACATAGCTTCAATCTCCGAATCTGTAAGCAGGCAAGTCTCGATTATAACTTTAAGAAGCTTTCCCTTGCAGTTTGCTTTGATAAGATTAATCTCTTCTAAGATATCATCAAGTCGTCCTTCTTTAAGCCATCCCACATTGATTACCATGTCTATCTCATCTGCGCCATTTTCAACAGCTTCAAGTGCCTCCGCACATTTTACAGATGTCGTAGAGTAACCGTTCGGAAAGCCGATTACCGTACAAATCTTAACATTGCCGTTTGCATACTGCGAAGCCTGCTTTACAAAGGAAGGCGGAATGCATACGCTTGCCGTATTATACTTAATTCCGTCATCAATAATAACCTTGATGTCTTCCCATGTTGCGTCAACCTTAAGAAGTGTATGGTCTACTTTACTTAGAATTTCTTCTATGTCTCTCATTAATACCTCTTATTAATTCTCTTATTATTTAATCTCTTCTCAAGTCTCTTCGTCTAAATCAGAATAACTATTTCAATGCTTCAAATCTCTTGACTACGTCTTCCATCATCTGCTCATATTTCTTGAGCTTGTCTTTTTCTTCCTGAACTTTCTCTTTAGGAGCTTTGTTTAAGAATTTCTCATTAGAGAGCATTCCCTTAGATCTCTTAAGTTCTCCCTTAAGCTTGTTAATCTCTTTAGAAAGACGCTCTTTTTCCTTCTCGATGTCAATTATCTCTTCGAAAGGAACGAATATTACAGCATCAGGAATTACGAATGATACGGAGCCGTCAGGTATTCCTTCTTCACCCTGCTGTACCGTAACGGAGTTAATTCCGCCTAAAGATTTGTAAGTATTTTGAATCTCCGTAAACACATTTCTTACATGCTCGCTCTCACTTGTAATAAAGATGTGAGGCTTCTTGTTATGAGGAACGTCCATCTCGGCACGGACATTTCTGATACCCTTGATTAAGTCTTTGGCACGACCAATCTTTTCTTCTGCGTCCGTGAAGTTCCACTCTTCTTTATACTCAGGCCAATCTGCAAGCATTATCGACTCCTCCTCAGGGAGTAGATTACAATAGATTTCCTCAGTAATAAACGGCATAAACGGATGAAGCAATATAAGACTTTGTGATAATACGGTCTTAAGTGTCCAAAATGCCGCACCTACATGGCGACTCTCATCGTCTTTATTATAGATACGAGGCTTAACGAACTCGATATAGTAATCACAGAACTCATCCCAGATAAAGTCATATATCTTAGATACAGCGATTCCAAGTTCGAATTTATCCATGTTGTAAGTTACCTCGTCAACGAGGCTGTTGAATTCAGATAAAATCCATTTATCCGCATTTACCAGATCAGATTCATTAGGCTTTTCTATAGTCTCTCCTTCGAGATTCATCATTATAAATCTTGAAGCGTTCCAAATCTTATTAGCGAAGTTACGGGAATTTTGCATTCTCTCATCAGAAAAACGCATATCGTTACCCGGCGCGTTACCTGTCATAAGTGTAAGACGAAGTGCGTCGGCACCGTATTCATCGATTACTTCAAGAGGATCGATACCGTTACCGAGAGACTTACTCATCTTACGACCCTGCGAATCTCTTACAAGACCGTGAATTAACACGGTATCAAACGGGGACTTGCCGGTGTGAGCATAGCCTGAAAATACCATTCTTACAACCCAGAAGAAAATGATGTCATATCCCGTTACAAGTACATCAGTAGGATAGAAATAATCCATCTCCTCGGTCTTTTCGGGCCATCCTAAAGTAGAGAAAGGCCAAAGTGCAGACGAGAACCATGTATCAAGCGTATCCTCATCCTGCTTAAGATGAGTGCAACCGCATTTTGGACATTTATCAGGTACTTCGTCAGCTCTTGCAACGACGATCTCGCCGCATTCCTCGCAGTAATAAGCAGGGATTCTGTGACCCCACCAAAGCTGTCTTGAGATACACCAGTCTCTTATATTAGTTAACCAATGAAGGTATGTCTTGTCGTAATTTCTCGGAACGAACTTAAGCTCCTCTTTCTTAATTGCATCGATAGCGGGCTTAGCAAGCTCCTGCATTGCAACGAACCACTGCGGCTTAACCATAGGCTCAACTACTGTTCCGCATCTGTCGTGTGTTCCTACATTGTGAGTGTGATCTTCTATTTTAACAAGGAGTCCCATCTCATCCATCTTCTTAACAATACCTTTACGGGCTTCGTAGCGATCCATTCCGCAGAACTCGCCACCATTCTCGTTAATAGTTGCATCGTCGTTAAGAACATTGATAACTTCAAGGTTATGACGCTTTCCAACCTCGAAATCGTTAGGGTCGTGAGCGGGTGTAATCTTAACAACACCTGTTCCGAATTCCATATCAACATATTCATCTGCAAGAACGGGAATCTCACGATTCATAAATGGAAGCATAACAGTCTTGCCGATTATATCCTGATACCTCTCATCTTCGGGATTAACGGCAACGGCAGTATCACCAAGCATTGTCTCGGGACGAGTCGTAGCAAACTCAACATATCTTCCCGGCTCGCCTACTATCTCGTAGCGCATATGCCAGAAATGTCCTGCCTGTTCCTCATGCTCAACCTCAGCATCACTGATTGTAGTCTGACATACAGGGCAGTAATTGATAATCTTCTCGCCTCTGTAGATGTAACCCTTCTTGTAGAAATCTATAAACACTTCCTCTACAGCTTTAGAACATCCCTCGTCCATTGTAAAGCGCTGTCTGTCCCAATCTGCAGCGGAACCGATTTTCTTAAGCTGATTAACGATTCTTCCGCCGTACTCTTCCTTCCAGTCCCAGCATTTCTCCAAGAATCCGTCACGTCCTAAATCGTCCTTATTAATTCCTTGTGATTTAAGATGTTCTATTACCTTAACCTCTGTCGCAATAGCCGCATGGTCAACTCCGGGCTGCCATAAAGTATTAAAGCCCTTCATCTTCTTATATCTGATAAGAATATCCTGCATGGTATTATCAAGAGCGTGACCCATATGCAGCTGGCCCGTAATATTTGGCGGCGGCATAACTATAGTAAAGGGCTTCTTGCTCCTGTCTACTTCAGCATGGAAATAACCGTTGTCTTCCCATTTCTTATATATTCTTTCTTCCATATCCTTCGGATCGTATGTTTTAGCCAATTCCTTCGACATTTTAAGTTCTCCGTTTCATTTTATTTATTTTGTCAAAATGACATTATTTCAAACTGATATTTTATCATAAAATCAATATTTTTACTATACCCAGAGCCTCATCCAACAAGAATGTTCTTTACGGTCTAATCCGTTCTTTCTGTAGAATTCCATTCGCTGTATTTTATTACAGTTATTAAGTCTTATAAGCCTTATCAAAAATCGCTTGGTTCCTAAATCTATACCATGTACATACATAAGCTGTCTTGCAATTTTTACTTCTTTTTGATGGAACTTCCTTTTCTTTCTTGCAAATTCGCCCGTCACAACATCTTTAGCGTTACGCAAAACTTTCTCTTTCTTACTCTCAGATTCCGCGCCCATAACATTGCTCGTATGCTGTCTGTAATAAATTAGCGGTTCATCTATCACATGAACTACTCCCGTAGCCGCAGCTACACACATAATCCATTGGTCGTGCATCGGAATCTCATCTATATTATTAATCTCAATTGCTCTGTCACGAAGTTCTTTATTAATAATCATCGTAGTTCCGGCTGCAGGATTGTCAATAAGAAGCTGTGGCAGGCTGTTTCGATATATATCTCTTCCGATATATCTGATAAATGAGTCACTTATAATATTAAGCTTTTCATCTGTCACATACATATCTGAATGTACCACCGTGGGCGTATCAGTTCTGTTCTTTGTGACCCGTTCAATTTCATTAATAAGCTTCTCTACTTTATTCTCCAGCCAGACATCGTCCTGATCTGAGAACATGTAGTATTCAGCCTCGACTCGCTTTAGCATCTCAAGGAAATTATATTTTGCACCCTTGACGGATTCAAATTCCATAATTTCATAATTGTCCTTATCCTTAATCCACTCTTTAACCAAATCCATGGTTTTATCAGTCGAGCCGTCGTCGTGGATATAACATTTAAAATCTTTCCTTGTCTGCCTATCCATCGAGTCTAACAAATCAACAATATATTTTTCGCCGTTATATGTTGCAAGTAAAATTGCATATTTATCCATAATGTCACCTGTTAATAATTCGTATTAATTCAAGTCGTCACATATCCGTCAAAGCTATTCCCTAACAAAACTATTCCCTGTTAAATCCAAGCGGAGTCCTAGTCTCAATCTTATACTCCACATTATCCATTAAAAGTCCTAGATTATGCATGGAACTAATTATCTTATCGGTAGCCGAGCCGGCCCTAAAATCAGCCTTATACTCAACCATCTTCCTAAGCTTCTTAACATAATCCTTCGGAAAATAATCTATCTTGTCAAGATACTCAATAAATTCATATGTGGAAGTATCGGTAACCGTTGTATCCTCCGACAAATTGCTTCCTGTAAATGTGTGAAGATACAGCGCCTTATCGATATAGCGAAACGGAATGTTTTTTGCAAGCATAAGAAGCCATAAAAAATAATCATCCGCGCCGTTATTTTCACATATATACTCTGTCCACTCCACAGGTATTGATTTCTTGTAAATGCAACAGTGACCGGGAGATATTATCTGGGTGCCGACATTCACATAACTTTCAAGGTCTCCGATTCTGTCAGTGTGATGTTTATTTCTGTACCACTGAAGATAAGTATCGCTCCTTTGAATCATAGCGTTACTAACTAAAACCTCCGGCTTCGATAACGCATTTTCCAGATAAGTCTTAACAGCCGTCTTGCTTAAGATGTCATCCTGATCTAAGAAAATTACATAATCACCACACGATTCCTTGAGTCCTCTGACACGAGACGCATGAATTCCTGAATTCTCTTCATTAGTAAGCAGTCTTATTATAGTACTCTTATCGGCGTATCTTATATTCAAAGTGTCTTTTTCTATTATATACTTGCATTTCGAACTAAGTAGCTTTCGGGCCACAGTGCCTATGTCCTTAATCGACAATTTGTCATCGGGACTGTCGTTTATGATAATCGCCTCGAGTTCATCCGACTTATCAAGGTTTTTTACATTTCTCATAAACATCTTGATATAGCCTTCAAGATATTCTCTTCCTTTGTAATATGCGGTGATAACTGATACTTTCATAACACCCTCCCTTGCCGGGCTAATATTAAATGTTTTCCGGCAAAACTAAAAACTCTTTGTGTATTTGTGTCCGAAAAATTTAGCTTTCAAAAATGCTGTACCCTTAGTAATCCAATCTACCGGCTCCATGTGGATACACTTAACCTCCACAGCTTTAAGGCCGTGCTCAATCTTGTACTCAAGCCATACGTTAAATAAAATCTCACTGATTCGGCCGAAAAGTCGGCTTTCGAATGCATCGTATTTAGACAGGTCAATGTAATCTTCCATTCGACCTAAGATATCAAAAAGCCAGGTGCAATACTCATCCCAAAGCTTCTTATTCGTAATAAACATATTGAACATATAGCCCCAGGTTCGTCTGTAAACCTTATCGCACGATGATTGATACTCAGGATAATGCTTAGCAATTATTGAATATGCCACTTTAAGATGTCGCCCGTCAAATGTGTGATCGTAGTGAGAATAAAGCGATTCAATATAATACTTTCTCTTATTCGGCACAATTATATCATAGCCCGACATATAATATCGCACTTCTTCGGGTGTAAGCACATTTAAAAAAGGATCCTTATCGGAGCAGGTCGCATTCGATGCAAAATATCTTCTGTAATGAACGAGTCCAAGATACTCAGCATCCATATTCTTCCAGGCGTAGTACATTCCGGTAAGCTCGCAATAAGTAGGATTCTTATCGGATATATTATCGCCCTTATCATCTCTCACATAGCCGATAGAAGGCTTACCCTTAGCACCGACCTGAAGCGGAATATACATCTTACTGTCGGGCATCTTATATTGTTTGTGAGCCGCTACAATTATTTTAATGTCCATTATTCTTCCTTACATTTATCTGCAATTATTCACGAATCATTTTGCTGCATCAAAAATCTGCAATTATTCACGAATCATTTTGCTGCATCAAAAATCTGCAATTATTTTCAAACATAATAGAGACATCGAATAAACTTCGATGCCTCTCATCTTAATGCATTATAAAATTACTATTCTTCAGCATCTTCTCTCTTAGCAGAAGCTGCTCCGCCGATAGCTGCAATAATTGCTACGATAGCAGCAATAATTGATATGCCGATAACGGCTACTAAAAATATCAAAAGTCCGCCTTCAGTCATATGTTAACCTTCTTTCTTAATGTGATTAAGTTGGCTTATATTAACAAGCCTCACAACGTACTAATAATACCACACGAAAAGGTCAAAGACAATAGTCGAACATATAATCAATTAAGAAAAATGTCTCATCTTCTGTGAACTGTCTGCAGGCTTCTTAGGCTCAGGCTTAGGAATCTCACGTCTTGCAGAGGCCTTAGCAAATGTTGCATGCTGATTCTTCTTACAAGCATCACAATATCTGCCTGTCTTAATGTCGGCACCGCATGTCTCACACTGAAATACTACAGGTGAATCATCGGCAAACTGAAGACGCTCTTCTTTAACCCATTGCTTAACCTGCTTAGGTGTTACATCATTCTCGGCTGCAACCTGGTTAATTGTTGAACCCGGATTATCTCTTACATATTCTTTAACCTGTTGGAATTTAGCGTCGCCCTTTTCTTTACATACCTGACAGATTGGCGGTCCACTCAAATAGTTAAATATTCTTCCACATTGTCTACAATTACGCACATCCATATATTCTACCCCCTTTGCCTAGGAACGTATCCATATAACCTCTCTATGACACGCCCGAATATCCTCTTCCCACACAAAGACACAAACCATAGACTTCTTTGATCCCACCCTCTAGTAGGACCTTGGCAACTGAATCTAAGGTTGATCCCGTTGTGTAGATGTCGTCAACTAATAATACTCTCTTTAATTGTAAACCTTTTTTGCAAAAATTAAAAGCATTTTTAAGATTTTTTTGGCGTTCTTTATCATTTAATCCCTTCATAGGGGTTGTAAGCCTGTTTCTGGTAACAATATCGCAGTATACGGGGATGTCTAATTCCTTAGAAAGTTGCACTGCGATGACCTCTGCCTGGTTATATCCTCTCTGCCTCTTTTTCTTCGGATACATTGGAACGGGTACGATTGCATCGATTCTTCGATCTTTAATCCATGACGAGTGCATTAATACTGCATCTCTTGAAAATGTGTATTTGTAGCAACGTCTGTTACTATACTTAAATCGATACATAGCCGACTTTATGCCGCCTTCGTATACATATACGCCTTTCGACTGCACAAAATAATGCCTTCTTCTTCGACAATCTTCACAGAGTTCGCCATTACTGTCGACTATACTTTTTCCACACATTTTACATACAGGTTCAATTGCATATCTTATGTCACGGGCGCATTCCTCGCAAAACCCCCGCTTCCTACGATTAAAGTCAAGGACCTTATCACAGGCAACACACCTGTCGGGAAAAATCAAATGTCTGAATATGTTGTTCATAAGCCTTCCTTTCTGCACTTTAGTCACTTTATCATTACGATAAAATTACCACGCAGAATCTTAGGCATAATCAAATCAAAAAATCATATCTATATCTTATATTATAGTTGACTTTAATGCAATTTCTAATTAAAATTTAACGTGGAAATTAGTTCAGAGGTTATCTTATGAAAAATAAAAAAATTCTTGTTGCGGTTTTGTGTATAACCTGTCTCGTATTCGGATTATGCGGATGCGGAAAATCAGACGAGACGACAACGAATACAACTGCAACCAACAATAAAAAAACATACAATATCGGCATATGTGTCGGTGCTAATAACGAATACTATAATCAGATTTTAGCGGGATTTACGACAGCTGTTAATGACAATTTCAAAGACAGCAACGCCGTAATGACTTCTCTCGTTGCTGATGAGAACAATTCAAGCGATATGATTTGCGATCAATTTGTTCAAAACAAAAATCAACTGATGTTTACAATCGGTGAAAATGCTATGTTGTCAGCCCACAGTCGTACAAAAGATATACCTATTGTATCATCGGCTATAATGGACTTTCAAAGAGCCCTTAATCTGCCGGATGACAAGGACTGGGACGGCACTACCAAGACAAATATCACAGGTGTATCGTCAGCTCCTAACATGTCGGATGTTCTATCCATGATGATAGAAGCAACTCCGGAATTATCATCTGTAGGTATATTGTTTTGTCCCGAAAATGCCGATAGTATATATCAGAACAAGCTTTTAGAAAAATATCTTGACCAGGCCGGAATTCCATGGAAAGAGTATGCGTTCTACTCTCCTTCCATAAGCGATGATTCCGCAAGGGAAATAGTGAAATTTGCATGCAGCGAATCTTCAGTATTGTATATCCCTGCCGAGTCTGCCCTTATGGATAAAATGGGACTCATCAAATCCGTAGCCATGTCAAGTAACATTCCTACCATCGGTGGGGATGAATATATTGGGGAATACACACTTTGTTCAATGTATCACGATCCATTTGATCAGGGATACGCTGCAGGAGAAATGGCATATGACATTCTTGAATCAGGCAAGAAGCCACAGTCAATGTCTATCGCTGAATGCTCCACTACTGCAGAGCAAAAGTTATATACGTCCGATTATGCAGATGCTTTAGGCCGTACTTTCCCCAAATCATTTAGGGAACGCACGGAATTCCTTACGACATATGTCTTAGGAAGCAAAACAACCAGAAATAATGTTGAAAAGTAAGATTTTTGCGAAAAACCCGTGTATTACCTTATTTTTTGTAGCCCTGACAACGAATACATTTATAGAAGAAGTGCAGCATGAATGATTTAGACCAAGTCGCTTTACTTGCTAAACAAGACGACGACCAACGTCAAAACTTCATACAAGAGAACGAGGATTTAATTCTACGCCTTGCATCTAAGGCATGCGGAAGTTACGTCACGAAATCAGACGATTACTATTCAATTGCCCTTATAGCATTTAACGAAGCTATCGATTCCTACGATGAAGGCAAGGGTAAATTCACATCCTTTGCTTCACTCGTTATCAAGAGACGTATTCTCGATGAATTTAG
>JAIKVT010000120.1 GCA_024685495.1 Lachnospiraceae bacterium | reverse complement strand
GATTTCAAAAAACAGGCACTTGCCTTAACCATTTTGACGGTTATGTATGCAACTGCGTATTTCCTGATTGAAGATAAAGTATATGGCATGGTTCAGCTGTGCGCATTATTCTCGCTTCCGATTTTGAAAATGTATAACGGTGAACGGGGAAATTGGAAAGGAATGAAGTGGTTCTTCTATATATATTACCCGGCGCATATGTTTGTTATTGGATTCATTAGAGTGTTGCTCGGGAAAGGGAGTATTTTTCCTTAATTATAGGCGTGAGGGAGAAATTGTATATAATATTATAAATTATTCGAAATATAAGGAGTTTGGTATGAAAAATGTAAGAAAAGAATTATTGAGTGTAGCTTTATCCGTAGTTTTTATTATTTGCTTAGTCATTTCACCGATGACACTTCTGAATAGTAAGGCGGCAAATGAGACTCAGATGACCGATATGGCGTGGCAGGTTTTGGATATAGTTAATAGGGAACGTGAAGCTAACGGATTGCAACCGGTGACAATGGATAAAGGTTTTATGAATTCAGCGCAGATAAGAGGAGTGGAAATAGTATCCGTTTTCTCACATACCAGGCCGGATGGTTCATCATGTTTTACGATATTTCCCAAAGAAAATCAGACAAGCATGGGAGAAAATATTGCTGCAGGTCAGAGGTCTGCCGAAAAGGTTATGGATGCCTGGATGAATTCGCCGGGACATAGAGCAAATATATTAAACGGTAGTTATAATGCCATCGGTATTGCTTGTGTCTACGCGCCGGATAGTTCTTACGGATATTATTGGGTACAGTGCTTTGGAAGTACTGTAAATGAAGGTATAACTAAGAATAATATCCCTGTGTCACCTGTAATAACAGAAGAAGGAACAGTGGCGATGTATAGGGTTTATAATCCTAACAGCGCAGAGCATTTTTATACATCTAATTACAATGAATTAGTTACTATAGGTAATCTGGGATGGCAATACGAGGGTGTTGCCTGGGTTGCACCGGAGAATTCGAATATTCCTGTCTATAGATTATATAGTCAGGCAACGGGAGATCATCATTATACTGTAAATGCGTCGGAAAAAGATATGTTGGTATCCGTCGGCTGGGGTTATGAAGGTGTAGGTTGGTATGCAAATGAGTCCGGAACACCACTTTACAGATTGTTTAATCCTAACGCAACCGGAGCCGGATCACATCATTATACATCCAGTTCTGCGGAGAGAGACAATCTTGTCTCCGCGGGCTGGAGAGACGAAGGAATAGGATGGTATGGATTATAAATCTACGAGCTTTTTCATCGCCTTGCGAAATAATTTCCTTTCTTAATTCTTTAAGTGAGATAGAATATTTTCATTCATTCGGTCAATAAAGGATTGAAATGTCTTTAGTTCCTCGGAAGAAAAATCGGCTGTCACATCAGACAGAAATTCTTTCTGGGCTTTTTTGCCTTTGCGTATGATGTCGTCGGAAGATGAAAGAAGTACAAGGTGGGCTGTTTTCTTATCGCCGTCTCTGTGTTCTTTTCGAATATATCCCTTTCATATAGTTCAAAAACGAACAATTTACAATAGGGTTTAATTGAATTCGTATATAAAATCAAGTAAAATCTAACGTAGCTACATGAGAAATGAAGTAAAGCATAAGATGAAAGAATAACATGAAAGAATAACATGAAGAATAACATGAAAGAATAATATTCTCTTTATGCAGACAACATGTAAATAGACTAAAATTTGCAGAGGTGAATTCTTTAGACCTATGAAAACGACCGAAAACAAAAATAATACTCGAAAAAAACTATTATTACTTTTACCTGAGTTAGTAATTGTCGTAATGTGCATAGCATTTCTAATCTATGCGGAGCAATACTACTATGCAGACGAATTAGCTTATGATGCATTGAAGTCCGACGAATCTGTCACAGTCGAACAAATGGAATACGGCTGGTTTTTCGATGGTCCGTCTAAGACGGATGCGCTCATTTTCTACCCCGGTGGCAAGGTGGAGGAAACCGCATATGCCCCACTTCTTCATCGAATGGCTAAGCAGGGAATGGATGTCTGTCTTATTCGGATGCCATTTCGCTTAGCGGTTTTTGGAGAGGACAAAGCAGATCAGATTATGAAGCAATATAATTATGAGAAATGGTATATCGGTGGACATTCTCTTGGAGGAGCGATGGCAGCAAGCTATGCAGCAGAACATCCTACGCAGCTGTCCGGTGTGTTTATGCTTGCGGCATATCCAACTAAAACATTAGATGAAAACATCAATGCAGTGATTATCTATGGTTCTGAAGACGGCGTGCTCAATATGTCAAAGCTCGAGGAATCCAAGAGATATCTTCCTAAAAACAGTAAGATCTGTGTAATAGAAGGTGGAAATCACGGGCAGTTTGGAAATTACGGAAAGCAAGATGGCGATGGAGATGCTGACATTACCGGCACGGAGCAGCAACAAAGGACTGTTGAGTGGATTATGATGAACAAATAGCCAAATAGGCAGATAATACGTATATAATCAAAGAATACAAGTTGTGTTATATTGCGTATAATCAAAATGAATGTCAAGTAACAAAGGCTTTTAAGGGATGAACGTATGGAATGGATTTGGTATATCATAGCGTCGCTTGGCGCAGGAATAGGAACAGGACTTGCGGGGCTGTCTGCGGCCACCGTTATGGTTCCTATTCTCATAGTACTTTGTCCGTCGTTCTCAGGAGAAACA
>JAIKVT010000008.1 GCA_024685495.1 Lachnospiraceae bacterium | reverse complement strand
ATATCCATATATATTACCTCCCAAACATTGATATACTAAATGATAACACATTTACAATATACATCAACATTTATTCTAAAGATCGTCGACAGCATCTTTTATCTTACCCATGAAGCCTCTTTTTTTCTTCTCCTGCTTCACCTGTGTTCCACCGGGTTTTAAAGTGTCGCCTGTCTTAGCGTCAAACTGACGAAGCAAATCTTTTGCCTCTGCGCTAAGGCTTGTAGGCGTCTGGACGATTAATGTAACATAATGATCGCCTCTTACACCTTTGTTGCGAAGTGATTGAACGCCTTTACCTTTCAGTCTGATTCTTGTATCAGTCTGTGTTCCTGCTTTGACACTATAAACAACCTTGCCGTCTAGAGTATCAATTAACACATCACCGCCAAGTGTAGCCTGTGCAAAAGAAATAGGCGCATTAGAGAATATATCATAATCTCTTCTCTGGAAGATAGGATGAGGTTTAACTCGAACTTCTACTAAGAGATCGCCTCTAGGTCCTCCGTTAATTCCCGGCTCACCCTTATCTCTAATTCTTACGCTTTGTCCGTTATCAATACCGCCGGGGATAGATACCTGAATTCTCTTCTTAGAAGAAGTATATCCGGTTCCACCACACTGAGGACACTTCTCTTTGATAATCTCTCCCGTTCCGTTACAGTCCGGGCAAGTTGACACATTTTGCATAACTCCGAATAAAGTCTGTTGAGTCATCATAACTTTACCCTTACCGTTACATTTTGTACATGTAGTCTTAGATGTACCGGGCTTAGCTCCCGAGCCATGACAGTTAGAGCACTCGTCTTTGAGCATAAGCTCTAATTCTTTCTCACAACCGAAAGCTGCTTCTTCAAATGTAATAGTAACAGAAGTACGAATATTCTGACCTTTCATAGGACCGTTAGAGCGACCTCTTCCGCCGCCACCGAATCCAAATCCTCCGAAAAGATCTCCGAATATATCTCCGAAAATATCTGAAAAATCCATGCCTGAAAAGTCCATAGAAGGGCCACCCATAGAACCGTCAAAGGCAGCATGACCGTATTGATCATACTTCGCTTTCTTCTCGGAATCAGAAAGTACGGCATAAGCCTCCGAAGCTTCTTTGAACTTCTTCTCAGCCTCCGCATTTCCCGGATTTACATCAGGATGATATTTTTTGGCAAGCTTTCTGTAAGCGGATTTAATCTCACTTTCACTTGCATTTTTATTTACTCCCAGGACTTCATAATAATCCCTTTTTGCTTCTGGCATCTTAGTCTCCTTTTACTTCTTATTACGACACTAACAGCTGCCCCGAATCCTGCCCGACATATATCGGACAAATCACATCGAGGCAACTGTAGTCTTTAATAATTATTAATTATACTTCTTTGAAATCAGCATCTACAACATCATCATCGCCTGAAGCTGATGCATCAGATGTTGCCTGTCCCATATCAGGACCTGCACCTGCGCCTGCCATATCAGGACCGGCACCTTGTGCCTGAGCACCTTCATACATTTTAGCGAATACTTTCTGAGCTGACTCTTGTAATTTCTCTTGAGCTGCTTTAATCTCGCCTACCTGTGACTCTGATAATTCTTCAGGAGTCTGATATTGATCAAGTAAATCCTGTAATGCTTTAAGATCTGCTTCTACAGGCTCTTTGTCTGCGGCATCGAGCTTATCGCCAACTTCTTCAAGAGCTTTCTTTGTCTGGAATGCAAATGCGTCTGCATCATTTCTTGTATCGATTGCTTCTTTACGTTTCTTATCCTGAGCTTCGAACTCAGCAGCTTCTTTGATAGCTGCATCGATATCTTCATCTGACATATTAGAGCCGGCTGTAATAGTGATATGTTGCTCTTTGCCGGTACCCAAGTCCTTAGCTGACACATTTACAATACCATTAGCATCAATGTCAAATGTTACTTCGATCTGAGGCACACCTCTCATAGCAGGTGGTATACCATCAAGTCTGAACTGTCCAAGTGACTTATTGTCTTTCGCAAACTGTCTCTCACCTTGTACTACGTTGATATCAACTGCTGTCTGGTTATCTGCAGCTGTTGAGAAGATCTGAGACTTCTTAGCAGGGATAGTTGTATTTCTCTCGATAAGCTTAGTAGCTACACCACCCATTGTCTCGATAGCGAGTGAAAGTGGAGTTACATCAAGAAGAAGTACTTCGCCCGCACCTGCATCACCGGCTAATTTACCACCTTGGATTGATGCACCAAGTGCTACACACTCATCAGGGTTAAGTGACTTGTTAGGCTCATGTCCTGTAAGCTGTTTAACCTTTTCCTGAACTGCAGGGATTCTTGTAGAACCACCTACCAAAAGTACCTTAGATAACTCAGATGCGTTAAGTCCTGCATCCTTAAGTGCGTTATTAACAGGCTCTGCTGTCTTCTCTACGAGGTCATGTGTTAACTCATCAAACTTAGCACGTGTAAGGTTCATATCAAAGTGCTTTGGTCCATCAGCTGTTGCAGTAATGAAAGGTAAGTTGATGTTAGTTGTTGTTGCAGAAGATAATTCTTTCTTAGCCTTCTCAGCAGCTTCTTTTAATCTCTGAAGTGCCATCTTATCTGTAGATAAATCTACGCCTTCTGCGTTCTTGAATTCAGTGAGCATCCAGTCTGTAATCTTCTGATCGAAATCATCACCACCAAGTCTGTTGTTTCCTGATGTAGATAATACTTCGATTACACCGTCACCGATCTCGATAATAGATACATCAAATGTACCACCACCAAGGTCATATACCATAATCTTCTGCTCGCCTTCATTATCAAGACCATATGCAAGGGCTGCAGCTGTAGGCTCGTTGATGATACGCTTAACATCAAGTCCTGCAATCTTACCTGCATCCTTAGTTGCCTGACGCTGTGCATCGTTGAAATATGCCGGAACAGTGATTACTGCTTCATTAACTGTCTCACCGAGATATCCTTCAGCATCAGCCTTTAACTTCTGTAAAATCATTGCAGATATCTGCTGTGGGCTATACTTCTTATCGTCGATCTTACGACCGTTGTCTGTACCCATATCTCTCTTGATAGAAGAGATTGTCTTCTCAGCATTAGTTACTGCCTGTCTCTTAGCAGGCTCACCTATAAGTCTCTCGCCTGTCTTTGTAAATGCTACGATCGAAGGTGTTGTTCTTGCACCTTCCTGGTTAGCGATAACCGTTGGTTTACCACCTTCCATTACAGCTACACAGCTGTTAGTTGTTCCTAAATCAATTCCTATAATCTTGCCCATAATTCTTTCCTCCTAATTATTATATTTCGAAAACTCAACATCAATGGATATTCGCTTTATTTAATTAGCAACCTTAACCATTGCATGTCGAAGGACACTGTCGTTATACATATATCCTTTCTGCAGAACCTCTGCAACTATATTCTCACCTAATTCATCATCTTCAATATGCATTACTGCGTTGTGATAATCAGGGTTGAATTCTTCTCCTTCGGCTTCAATTTCTTTAACACCGATTTCTTCAAGGCTTGTCATTAACTGCTTATAAATCATCTTCATTCCGTCAGCAAATGAGTCATCCTCAGGTGCTGCGTCTAAGCCTCGTTCAAAATTATCTACGACCGGCAACATTTTCTCAAGCACATTCTTTGCTCCCATGTCGTACATCTTAGTCTTTTCTTTTTCATTTCTCTTACGGAAATTCTCAAATTCTGCCGTCTGACGCATTACTTTGTCATTGAGTTCGTCGATGATTTCCTGATGCTTGTTCTTTTTGTTTTTAAAATGTTTTTTTGACTTTTTAGAATCTTTCGATTCATCTGAGTCGTCTGCATCATTTTCGTCAGCGTCTTGTTCGTCGGCATCTTTGTCGTCTGTATCGTCGCTGTCTTTGTCAGATTCTTTAGCGCTGACATTCTCATCAGCCGAATCATTGTTATCAGATTCGTTGTCGCTGTCTTTTGAATCGACATCTTTTTCTTCAGCATCTTCTACCTTAGCGTCTTTTGTCTCTTCAACAGAACTGTCTTTATTTTCCTCAGTATCGAAATTCTCGTTTGATACTTTCTCTTTCTTATTCGCCACTTTAATTATCCCTTTCTTATTATTTTTTTATTGAACAATCACGAGCTGTCTGAATCTACTATATCAGTAGCAGGTGAACCGTTAACCGCTTTCTCTAACTGACTCTTCAGATTCTTAAGATTATCTAATACGTTAGCATAATCCATTCGCTTCGGACCGATAATTCCGATTGTTCCTTTGACTCCTTCGCCAAGCTCGTAAGTAGCCGTTACAACCGAGCAATCCTTCATAGTCTTAATTGAAGAATCATTTCCTATATAAACCTGAATTCCTGTTTCATCAGATTCATTTTCAACATCCTGAATAAATTCAGCTAAAGGCTTCTTTTCTTCAAATGCGTTGATAAGATCTTTTGCTTTCTCTGAATCGCTAAGTTCTGGATATTTGAAAAAGTTAGTAGCACCACTTGTATATACTTCCAAATCTTCGTCATCAGTAATTGTATCTGCAACTGATTTAAGTACCTGCTCAACAATTTCTTCATGAACTCCGGCCTGATCTTTCATATTAGATATTAATGATAAGTTGATATCATTAACTGTCAGTCCGTTAAGATTAGTATTAAGAAGCATATTCAGTTTTAACATTGTCTCGTTATCAAGTGGTTTCTCAACTTCGATAACTCTGTTCTTAACAAGATTACCTTCCATAACGACAACCGATAATACATGATTGTCATCGACGTTGGATATCTGTACAAATTTAACCTTATTACTTATAACACTCGGAGCAAGAATCATACTTGCATATTGCGTATTGTTAGCAAGGACTTTAACAACCTGCTTTAACAGCTTCTCCATCTTGCCGGTCTTTTCAAACATCAATTCCTGCATCTGGCTGACTTCTTTATCCTTCTCAGCCATAAGGTGATCTACATAAAAACGATATCCCATATCTGTTGGGATTCTGCCGGCTGACGTATGAGGTTGTACTATATATCCAAGCTCTTCAAGATCTGCCATCTCATTACGTATTGTAGCTGAACTTAAATTAAGATAACTCTTAGATATTGTACGTGAACCAACAGGCTCTCCTGTTTCTAAATAATTCTGTATTATAGCATTTAGAATTATTTCTTTTCTCTCATCTAACTGTTCCATAAAACTTCCTTACGTAGTAAATATACGTCGTTTCTTTCGTCTGTTAGCACTCAAATTATTAGAGTGCTAACATCTGCTAAACATAATTTACCACCCTTTAGACTATATGTCAAGTTTTATTTTAGATTTTTTTCATATAATGCGGATTTTTTATGTTTGAATTCTGCCTTTATTTAGGCATAAAGAAATCTGTATAGGCCAGCTGCTTGGCCTATACAGATAATAAGAAACATTATTATAATGCTATATTCGAATGATATAAACTATATTATCAAAATTATAAAGCTGTATTCGAATTATATAAACTATATTATCCAAATTATAAAGCTACTTTCGAATTATAATAGTTGCATTACCATATTGCCGTGACGATGTTCGTCTTCTTTAACACTTTGAACCTGTTTGAATTTTTCAACAACAGGTGCATAATTCTTCTCTGCATCATATTCGCCTTTTGCAATCATAGGATATACCTTCTTCTTACCAAGTATACGATATAACTTGGGAACCATAATTGCCTTAACATTAAATGCCTTAGGCTTTAACACAACATTGCTAAGCTTCTTAAATACTAAAGCATGTCCACCTTCTTCTACAGCCAATTGGCGAAATACCTCTGCATCCTTAGGCTCTTTAACAACTTTAGCTAATTTCTGATACATAATCATTGCATCAAGCTCACCTTGCTGTGACTTTAGTATAACTTTCATATCTTCTTTATTCATCGCACTTCTCCTTATCTCGTCGATACAATTACTCTTGACGAATAACCCCATTTAAATATGTCAATTAATTATATCATAAAACTCACAAATTAAGCACCATTTTATAAATTATGTGTAAAATTTTTAAATACATTGGTATTATCAAATAAATTAAATATATCAGATGCGCCTACATTATCAAATAAATTGAATATATCAAATGCACCTACATTATCAAATAAATCTAATATATCAAATGCACCTACAAATAAGAAGTCTTTAGTCTTGGCTGCTTTAGTCTTAGTAGTACTGTTCTCAACTTTACTACTGTAATTTACCCTGGTATCAATTGAACCGTCTGACTTACTGTTCCAAAGAGCAACTATTTGAATTCCATCATATACCTGCTCATTACTAAAATCATAAGGAATATATAATGCTCCGTCTTTATAGACAAATTTATTCGAAACTTCCGGATAAGTCTTTAAAAACTCATCTATAAAATCCGCGTCATCCGAAACGAACACAAACCATCCGATAAACTCATCATCACCACGACTTGGCGTCGCAGGAACATTTACCTTACCACCATATTCAACAATCTGACCTTCCACATCCGTTCCGCCCTTTGCATCAAAAGCTACAATATTATATACCTTGTCCCATGCGGAATAAACAGATATATCACTGTAAATCGGCGTATTAAAATCATAGACGGTTGTAAGAAGCGAATCGGCATACCAACCTTTAAAAGTCAAGCCTGCATTCGTCGGATCTTTCGGTCGATTAACTGTGTGACCGTCATAAACTTCTTCTTTTGTAACTAATGTTCCGTCATCATCAATGAAACTTACCGTATGCGTTAGCCAATTCCATTTTGCTCTAAAAACAGTATCATCATTTATCTGAACATTACCTTCACATAAAATATATACTTTATCATCTTCAATCCAAACTTCGTCTTCTATCTCGGGACTGTCTTCGATTATTTGTTTCATCTCATCTACTGATATGTAATCAATATACATATACCAGCCAGCAAATGTATGACTACTGTAAGAAGGTGTATAATCCGATAAATCAATTACCGTGCCTGTTTGTAAACCTTTAATTGGCGCTATATAAGAACCACCGTTAGAATCAAATGTCACATCATAAGTGGCTTCTTTCTCCCATTTTGCATACAATGTCATATCAACTATAACAGGAGAATCAAAATTATACTTAACGGTTAATGCTGCATCGGTATACCAGCCCTCGAATGTATATCCTTCTCTTTTTGGAGTAGTCGGCTGTACAATTGTTTCTCCGTATACTACATTAACATCTTCAATCTCTGTTCCACCATTCGATTCGAAGGAAACTTTTAAAGCATCCTGTACCCATTTTGCAAATAATGTAATCGACTTTGTAACAGGCGTATCGAAGTCATATCGATTGTTAAATGTCGAATCATCAGTGTACCAGCCTTCAAAGACACTTCCTGATTTAGTCGGCAGCTTCTCAATTGCCTTATTGCCACTCTTTACAGTCTGTGGAAGTATTACACTTCCACCGTTAGAATTAAATGTTACGGTATAGCTCGGCTCATCCCATCCTGCATACAATATAATGTCACTCGTAACAGGCGTGTTAAAATCATATGCATTAGTACATGTGGCATCCGTAAACCAATTAATAAATGTAGCATATTCTTTAGTCGGATTAGGTGACGGCTTCGTTGCTGTATTGCCACTTGATACAACTATAGAATCGACCTTTGTTCCACCGTTACTTTCAAATACAACCCGATAATCAGTAGGAGATGCAGGATCACCATCCCATTTTGCATATACAGTTGTATCCTCCTTTAACGCCTTATTAAAATCAAAGGACGTCGTACAAGCTGAATCGGCATACCATCCTGCAAATATTTTACCGTCTTTGGTTGGGACATCAGAAGGTCTGCTACCACATTTACCATATAAAACAGATTGTGCCGGAATGGCGCTCGCACCTTCTCCTGTGTTAAATGTTAATGTGACATTGTGGGCTTCTACCCATTTTGCAATTAACGTTGTATCTTTATTAATAGGTTTGTACGAATCAAAAGGCTCACCATCTTCTAACCAACAGTCAAATATATATCCTTCTTTTACGGGAGCATTCGGCATTTCACTGAGCAATTTTCTTCCCGGTTTGATAGCTCTTGTATAATAGACTTTATCATCCGAAAGGAATTTGACAATCATATAATCCTTAAACCAATTCGCTTTAAGTGTAAAATCGGAATCAGTTATAACAGGACTGTTAAAGTCAAATGCACTTGTTCCTCTTAACCAGTTTAAAAGTACGTATCCTATTTTCTCTATTCTGGTAGGTTGAATAATCATACCGCCATTGTAAACCTGCTGTGCCGGTGCCTTCCCAGATGTCGCACCGTCTAAGTCAAAAGTAACAGTATATGGATTATTCATACCAAGTACCAGATTACGGGAATAATCTCCCGAACCTAATTGGACACTGAATTTATCAGAATCACTGCTGAATTTAGACAGACTACCGGTCAAAAATGAAGTAGAGCCATCATCCTCGGCAATAGGTATCTGACCTTCACCCGTACTTTCATTTTCAACAGATATGCCTACATCGGAACCGCTTGATAAAACACTCTTTAGCTTAATTAATTTTTCAGTATCGTCTGAAAGTTGAATATTACTGTCAACAGTTTCACTTTCTGTCCATTTATTATTAGAAACTACAGCTTTGCCTGACAGTTCAATTACAGCATCCTTTGCCGCAAAGATACCTCCGCCATGATTTAAGGCAGATTTATTATTAGTTATTGTCGAATCGCTAATAACAACTTTGCCGGCATCTAAAGTCGAATAAGAAGTATTGATATATATTCCGCCTCCGCGATCGGCAGTATTACCTCTAACTTCAACACCCTCACTTAGAGACAGTTCACCTCCCGGTCCAACATAGATTCCTCCGCCGTTAGGCGAATTACCGTTTTCTATGGTTCCGGGGCCTATAATATTAAGATTACCTAATACAACAAAATTAGATCCCTTAATTTTTTTAAGCCCTCCGTCTATAGTATGTCCGTTCAAACGCAGATTAACAGTCGTGTCCTTATCTATCGTAAGTGAAGTGTCCGTAATCTCAGAGAATAAATCACAAGGCAAATCAATTGTTATTTCTGAACCTTTTTGTAATCCCGCAAATTGTTTATTTAAATCACCCCAAGACATTTGATATCTGGGTACTAGTGTTAAATCTTCAGTAACTTCAATCTCGGTTCTACGTCTGTAAAATGTGTCATCAGAGTCCCATCCAACAAAAGAGAGTCCGTCTTTTGAAAGGAATTCACAATCCTCTAATTCTATCGTTTCTCCTTTTAATACAGAAATCGTCTTATCTTTGGATGAGTCTGACGGGTCGTTTTTGTATGTTACTGTATGATATTTCAATCCGTCAGATCCCGTCGGGAAATTAGTAAGATAGAGCTTACGAATATATTCCGGTTTTACAAAATCAGAATATATCCAACCATATAATTTACCGCGATTGTCAAACAATCCATTAGCTCCATATAACCAGGGATTAACAACATTAGCTACATCATCAGGTCCGTCACCTAACTTCTTCCAATCGGACCATGCGACATTAGAAGTTGTACATATTAAATTACCTCTATTCATATGAGACGTAACATCCCTATAAAGTTCACGTGTCTGTGGATATATTGTTTCTTTACGATATGCTTTAGTACTTGCACCTGCAGGCCATTCTTCAATAGTTCCTCCGTTAAAAAACTTCTGAACATATTCTAATTTATGACCGGCGTCAGCCTCATAATGATTCTCATAACTAAACGGTTTTCCTGCTACAGACCCGTTAACGTTATACCCATTACCCGCGCTGTAATTTATACCATATCCTAATGCAGAGGTATTTTTAGAAAGAATTACTATCTGTCCTCTTGTATCCCTAAGCTTTGGCATTGTAGTAATTATATTAGAACCATTTTCAGTATAAATATAAGATTTTCCTGTAGATGGATTAATTCTATTCTCATAAATGTTAAGATGCCTTTGAGCTTTCTCATAAGTTCTGGCTTCATCTCCGGAATTGTATTCATATCCAAGTTCTAAAAGAATTGTTTCAGTAGGATTATTTCTCAAAAAATTCGTTACATCATCTAATACATCCCAAAGATAATAATCTTTACCATCTTTAGTAGCAAAATATCTCATATCCAAAAATGATACTCCTTGTCCATGAACGATATATACTCTGTCATCTGATGGTTCAAATTTTTTTGCATTTGTCATCCTTATGTCTAACATACGAACACCGGATTTAAGCTGATCTGCAATATACATACTCTGTGTTCTTGCATAACCTTTAGATACGTCGCCAAGAATTGTTCCACCCTCAACACCTGCCATAGCCGCATCATGTGTGCCGGGAATATTAATCTCATTAAGATACCTGTCATCCGATATCAATGACATCCAATTTGAGCCCTGTAATTTTTCGGGGTCGGTATCTGTTCCTTGTATTGCAGCTTTAGTTACTCCAATAGGCGCAAGAAAGCAAAGCACCATTAACAAAAGTAATGATGCTAAAACCGTTTTTGTTATGTTAATCCTTTTTTTCAGATTATTCATATATTACTGCCCTATTATTGCTGTTTACTCTAAAACTATTTAAGGGGGTAATTCAATGTACCCCCTTAAAAAATAATTATTTAAGTGCTCGATTGTTAAAATAGTTCCTGTGTAACAGAACTATCCGGATTCGTTGTAAGTATATCATTTTGCGAATTAGGTTCTGCTGTATTAGCTTCATCAGTACTCTTAGGAACTGTATTATCGCCATTAAGTGTTGATTTTACTAAAGATGTTACATCATTATCCTGTTGGTAATCAGCATACTTGTCTGCGTTAGCTTCCGCAACATCTTCATCGTCTTCTTCAAATACAGACCAGTCTTCACCGTCAGTATATGCAAGAATAAATGGTTTAATCGTATCTGTCTTAAATGTAATCCTATTCGTCAATTCATCATACTCCGGAATTATAATACTAGGTTCTATAAAATCATCATCATCACGAAGCATATAGATAATAAATTGTCTGTCTTTATTAATGAGTTCTAAGTCATCTTCTGTCAAATCCTCGGTTATGTCATCCATTTCAAACCAGTATGTACAGCCTTCTTCTTTATCATCTTCATCGACATCAATGATATGCTTATGTTCATTATCTTCCGTCTTCGTTGATTCTGTCGGCGTCGGTTCTGTGGGCTTAGGGATTTTTTCTACAGCTACTTTATTAGGATTATTGTTAGGATTTTTGTCCTCTACATCCGGATGATTTGTTATATCAGTAACCTTACCCTTTTCTACTTTCACATCCTCATATTCAGAATCGTCAACTTCTAAGATCTCAGATATTACATAAGAACTGTCTAAATATCTGTAACCTTCGAATCCTACAACCTTATACCAGACGTAGTATTCACCTACTTCTTTGGCTGTTGGAACTTTAGTTGTCCACTTTTTTTATGACAAATTGTTTTTTATACTTAATTACTTATTAACAGAGTCATATGTCACAGTCTTGTTATTTCTATCATACTCACCAACTATTGTTCCAAGAACTACAAATCTCTTATCATCGCTGCTTGTACA
>JAIKVT010000284.1 GCA_024685495.1 Lachnospiraceae bacterium | reverse complement strand
TTCTATCTCCCGTTCCTTCCTTTAAAGGCATGGTTATTACAAAATCTTGAACCTGAGAGAGAATATCATATGCAAATCCGGGATTATCTATATTGTAGGTAAATACAAACAGACACTTGTTACGATGCTTTTTGACCAATCCTGCTATATACTTGGCAATACCTCCGTACTCTACCGAATCATATCCAAATTTCTCAGACAAATCGAATACAACTACACCGCCATAATTATTTTCCACGATCAAATCAAAGAAGAATAAGCTATCTCTCATTTGAGGTTTCACATTAGAGACAATATCTACCCGGCGTGTACTTATTCGATTTGCATCGTATAATCTGTTCATAAGAACACGCATCATATCCTTTGTGGCCTCAGTACTTCTGCTCGAAATAGCATAATGAACCATATTCACATCAAGACCTGACTCATTTTTATGTGTTTCAATGTTATCTAACTCACTAAGAAGTGACTTGTCATACAGGCCATCCTCTATATCACAGTTTGTTGATATAATCATTTCAGAAAAATCAAATGGCATTTCCCTCTGCCTTTGACTGGCATAGAAACCAAAATGATCAAATACCCAAAGTCCCGCGATATCAGCAAGACGGTTCCAATTATTTATGTAATCTCTTCTTCGTCCTTCATTCATATTATCCATAAAATCCCACATGGATATTTCTTTTGGGTTCTTATTAAACTTTTGAACTTTAAATTTTTCATTTAACGTCCCAAAAATATGGTCATGCACATCTTCATAAGAATACTTTGTCTCGTCATAAGAAAACTGAGCATATACACCGTCATCTTCTGCACGATAAACCATAAAAGTGACGTCATTCATAAGCGTCTGACTAAAGAAAGCGTTAAATCCCTGATAGGAATCGCCCCAAGAATAATCTCTGAGCTTAACTGTAGAGTTCGCGTTAATCTCTTCAATATCGGTATTCATATTAACACCATAATATCTCATACTATCTGTCACCTCCCTTTAATACTTTATCTGCTATTCCGTATTCGACAGCATCTTCTGCCTTCATCCAGTAGTCTCTGTCGGTATCCTTCTCCACCTTCTTAATTGGCCTGTTACAATTATCAGAAAGGATTTTATTAAGCACCTTCTTAGTCTCACGGATGTGATCTGATGCTATGAGTATCTCTGAGACCTGACCTTCCATACCTCCGGACGGCTGATGGATCATGACTTCCGAATGAGGAAGAACACATCTCTTACCTTTAGTTCCGTTAGAGAGAAGAACAGCGCCCATACTTGCTGCGCGACCGATACATATTGTTGCAACATCGGACTTAACATAGTCCATCGTATCGAGTATTGCCAAACCGGCACTTACCGAACCACCCGGACTATTAATGTAGAGATAGATGTCTTCGTTGCTCTCAGCATCGAGTTGCAAGATCTGTGCCGTTACAACTGCAGCCATCTCGTCATTAACTTCACCGACCAAATGGACAATTCTGTTGGAAAGGTTTTTACTGAATATGTCCATGCCTCTCCCGTTACTTTCGTAAACAGTTGGATTGATTACCATAATGTCACTCCTTTCTTTAATTAGAATGCTTGATTTACAAAAAACGAAAATTTGGAGCGCTTCGTTTACTATTTTGTAAATCTCAATTACGGAAACAGTATAACAATATTTTAGAGTTTTGTAAACTTATAATGCCTGAAACAGCACTTTTTGTAAATAAATAGCAGTCTGCACAAAAAAGCAGGGCCTAAGGCCCTGCTCGTTTGTGCAATATTACTATAACATTTTAATTATCTTCAAAAAACACGCTTTCTTTTTTTATTCCGTCAACTCTTTCAATCATCATCTCATCTATAATTTTATAATTCTTATAATCAATAAGAAGAACCGACATATAGTTATTTACCTTAACATTCTTCATCGCTTCACAGAAGACTTTGTAACATCTTTTCTCAAAAAACGTTATTGTATACATAATATCTGTAGCATATTCCGGCTCCCAAGAATCCTGCAAGAACAAAGCTGCATATTTATCGATCAAATAACGAAGTAACGCACCATCCGATTTATACATATTAATAACCTCTTCTTCTTCATCGAAGGGTATAAACTTAACATATTTAGGTTCATGTTTTTCAATACTAAACGTCGAGCATCTTCCACCGCAAAAATCTTTTATACCACTCACTTGTACATCAAACGCAAACTTACTTTCAATTTCAGAATATTTACGCGGATTTCTTACAAATATAGCGCTGTATCCCATATCCATTTCATCAAGTTTCAATAGCACCGTCTCATATATAGCTTTGTCTTTCCACGAAGCATGTTTTAATTGAACTTCTTTACGGCTGTGTTCGTGTGCCTCATCAAAAGTCAAAACAGACTTATATTTAAATTTATCGTCATCTATGGGTCTATTCTTATCATATTCGTCTTCATCCTGATAACCCATTGCCTTCAAAAAATCCCTAATCGTCACTTCGCTTTCCGGCAAAGCATTTTTTGCAATATCATCCATCATTTCAAACGACAGGGGCTTTTTATAGTATTGCTTAACTATTCTTGTAAAAGTCGCCGGGCTGATTCCACACTCATTCGCAAATTCACCCATTGTTTTTTTGCTTCCCTTAGCCCTATTGATTAGTCTTGCCATTTCATCCCAATCGGGTAAATTTACCTGAATATATTTTGTACCTTTAAATTCAATTGATTCCATGATCCAATCCTTTACAATAAATATTATACGCCAAATATTAATAATGTGATTTACTATTTGGTGAAACTCATTTATTAAACTGTAAATATGATATCATAAAAATTTACAATTGTAAATAAGAAATCAACAAATGCTCATTTGCCACATCATTATAGACCTTGAACTTTCTGTCACTGACATCATAGACATGGACGATATCTTTAAGTTCTTCCTTCGTCTCGAACTCACCGATGATATCCTTCGATGACTTTAGTTTCTCAGGATTAAAGTGAAGTGTCTTCTCATTATTGAATATCGCCGTATATAATATCTCCGCTTCTACAAGATCCTGGAAAATGTGACTTCCATACGAAAGTTCCGGATTATAGCCGGCCTTACTTTCTTCCACTTCACATATAATCTCGTACGCACTGATATCAGCAAACGATGTGGGGACGCCAAGTTCAGGCGATGATGTTCCAACACGACCGGGGACAATTAGCATCATATGTTTATTCTCATCACGATAATGCCAATTGATTTTACCCACGAGATTTGCAACTAACGACTTTTGTTTATATGGCATGTTATAGTATTTGACAGGATCTACATATACAATGATGTCTAGCTTATTAGCTCTTGAGACACCCATTGATGCACCTTTACTCTCAAGGAAGATATTATCTTCGTCTATATCCTTTGGAATTACGGTTCCACTCTTTCCTTTTTGAACCTGAAGCGGTCGACATTGTAATAAGTCAATCGAATACTCACCGCTTTCTGATATATTAATGGTAAATTCTATATCAACAGGATAATCATATTCATCCTGAATGCATCTTAGCATCCTTTTCATCTGTCCCATTAATCGGACATTATCAACTAAGCCTTTACATGATATGAATTCTACATCTCTGTCTCTTCC
>JAIKVT010000280.1 GCA_024685495.1 Lachnospiraceae bacterium | reverse complement strand
CAGATACACATTAAGCTTTTTTAAGGCGGACGTAGTGTGTGTTACAATAGCAGACATACATAAAAAAATATTAAAAAAGGAGCAGACAAAAGTTTGCTCCTTTATCACTATTCTATGTTAAATTACACAATTACTTATTATTAATATAATTAACCAATCCCTCGTTGGCTATAATCTTTTGCATAAACGGAGGGAACGCCTGACCCTGATAAGTCTTACCTGTTGTCACATTGGTAATCACGCCCGTATCGAAGTTCACGTTAACCGTATCTCCTGACTTGATATCAGAAGCGGCTTCTTCGCATTCTATAATGGGAAGGCCGATGTTAATAGCGTTACGATAGAATATTCTGGCAAATGTTTTAGCGATTACACAGCTTATTCCGGCCGCTTTAATTGCAATCGGTGCGTGTTCTCTGGAAGATCCGCATCCAAAATTCTTATCAGCTACCATTATATCGCCTTCATTTACCTTATTAACAAAATCTTTATCAATATCTTCCATACAATGTGTCGCCAACTCCTTAGGATCTGAAGAATTGAGATATCTTGCAGGAATTATAACATCTGTATCAACGTTGTCGCCGTATTTTAAGACTTTTCCTTCAGCTGCTTTCATATTTTCACCTATATTAATTCCCTTTCTACTATGATATAAAAATATAATCTATATATAATTTCTTGTAACTTGTTTGTCAAAACAAGTTATTTAAGCTATTTTATAAATCAAAAACCATATCTGTCAAATTCGACATTAACTATTCGGTCCGCTTATCTTACCTGTAAGTGCAGACGCAGCTGCAACTGCAGGTGATGCAAGATAAATCTCTGAATCAACAGCGCCCATACGTCCAACGAAGTTACGGTTCGTTGTGGATACACATTTCTCACCTGATGCAAGAATTCCCATATACCCGCCAAGACAAGGTCCACAGGTAGGTGTCGATACAATTGCACCGGCTTCAATGAAATCTTTGATAAATCCTGCTTCCATAGCTTGAAGATAAATATTCTGGGTACCCGGAATTATGATACATCTTACATTCTTCGCTACCTTATTGCCTTTAATAATCTTATCTGCAGTAGCTAAGTCTTCAAATCTTCCGTTAGTACATGAGCCGATTACAACCTGATCTATAGCGATATCTCCTACTTCATCGATTGTCTTAGTATTCTCTGGAAGATGTGGAAATGCTACAGTCGACTTAAGTGTCGATAAATCAATTATTATGGTCTCATCATACTCAGCGTCTTCATCAGCGTTGTATACCTTATATTCTCTGTCAGAGTGCTCCTTTAGATATTCCTCTGTAGTCTCATCAACAGGGAATATTCCGTTCTTAGCACCTGCTTCAATAGCCATGTTACATATACAAAGGCGATCATCCATAGAAAGATTCTTAATTCCTTCGCCTGTAAATTCAAGTGAACGATATAAAGCTCCGTCTACTCCTATCTCGCCGATAAGATGAAGGATAACATCTTTACCACTTACATATTCTGAAGGCTTACCGATTAATTCTACTTTAATCGCAGAAGGAACCTTGAACCAAGCCTTTCCTGTTGCCATTCCTGCAGCCATATCGGTAGAGCCTACACCCGTAGAAAACGCTCCTACAGCTCCGTATGTACAAGTATGAGAATCAGCACCTATAATGCAGTCTCCCGCTACACACAAGCCTTTTTCCGGAAGTAAAGCATGCTCAATACCCATCTGTCCTACATCAAAATAGTTGGTTATCTCGTTATCAGCTGCAAATTCTCTGACACATTTACAATGTTCCGCTGACTTAATATCTTTATTCGGCACGAAATGGTCCATTACGAGCGCTATCTTATCTTTATGAAACACCCCGTCTACCTTCATCTTCTCAATCTCATGAATAGCGACGGGACTTGTAATATCATTGCCCAGTACAAGGTCTAAATCTGCTTCAATAAGCTGACCTGCACTAACCTTATCAAGTCCGGCATGTGCCGCCAAAATCTTTTGTGTCATTGTCATTCCCATGTCTTTTTCTCTCCTTTATCTATTCTTCACTACCCTCTGCGAAATCTGTATCCATTGCAATTATCAATTCACATTCCGGATATAACTCACGAACATCGTCAACTATAGCATCATACACTTTTCTTCTGTCAGGAGCATCGAAGCTTATTATAACATCGAATCGTATAGAATGCTGTTCCTTATTGTAATAAAAACCGTGCACACCTATGATATGCTCATATTTCTTTGCTATGCCAAATACTTTTTCTCTAATCTCTACTGCTTTCTTATCAGTCGTATTAAAAGAATATACTCCCACAGATGTAAGTAAGACCTCTTCTTCCTCATACACCTTCATCTGAATCTGTCTTGTCAATTCATCTATCTCCGACGCAGTATAAACATCCGGAACTTCTATATGAAGGGAACCAAGACGAGTATTAGGGCCGTAATCATATATCACAAGATCATATACACCTCTTACTCCTTCAAATCCCCTTACAAGCTTCTTAATCTTATTAACCTGTGCAATATCATTAGTCTCTCCAAGCAGGTGTGATATAGTTTCTTTCAACATATCAATTCCTGATTTAATAATTACCACAGAAATAACCGCACCAAGATATGCTTCAATTGAAAGCCCAAATGATATATATAATATAGCGGCGATAACCGTTGCCGCTGAAAGAATGGAGTCAAACAAGGCATCTTGTCCCGAATTAACCAAAGATTCGGATTTAACTCTCTTACCTGTCTTTTTAACATATATTCCAAGAACCAGTTTTACTATAACCGCAACAGTAACAATTATTACGGATAGAGTGCTATAATTTACTTCTTCGGGCTCAATAATCTTCTGAACAGACTCAATTAATGCAGTAACACCCGCATATGTAACCAATACTGCTATAACCATTGCTGTAAGGTATTCAATTCGACCATATCCAAAGGGATGTTTTTTGTCAGGTTCCTTGCCCGCCAACTTTGTGCCGACAATTGTAATAATTGAACTTGCCGCGTCTGTTGTATTGTTGACTGCATCCATTGTTATCGCAACTGAATTGGTTATAATACCAATGGCCGCTTTAAATAACGCTAATACAATATTAGCAACAACTCCTATTATACTTGTCTGAACTACGGTTTTTTCTCTAACTGATGTATCCATATAAAACTCCACTTGTCACAAGCAAACTATTCTAACTTTTTAATTATATAGTATTTATCAATATATTTCCACACAAAAAGGCCCCAAATCATTGATATATACCACTTTCTCCGATTGTCCGAAAAAAGCGTCCATATCATGACTTGAGGCCTGTATAATACATTTTCTACACGCCTGTATTATGCCTGCTTAAACATATCCTTTGTTGCGCCACAGATTGGGCAGCACCAATCATCAGGAATATCCTCAAACTTTGTTCCCGGAGCGATTCCGCCATCAGGATCTCCTACTTCAGGATCATATACGTATCCACAAGGTTCACATTGATAATTGTCCATACTCTCTTACTCCTTTCATTTTTTATTATTCATTTTTGTTTTTATATTCTCTGGCAAATGTTGCTGCAGCCTTAACATCATCTGCATTAGGTCTGCCTTTATGAATACCTTTGAACTCGCCTTTACAGTGGAATTCAGTCGGATCCATAGCTACACCGACTTTATCAGCCTCGGCTTTAACCTTCTTATATGTAGAGTTGAGCATTGCAGCTGAACCAAAGTTAACAATTTTTCCTACTTTACTCTTATCGAGTCCTGCGATAAATTGCTTTACTTCTTTATCGATGTTAAATGCGTAATAGGAATTGCCTAAGAATAACACATCCACGCCTTCAGTAACAGGTTGACTTATAGGAAGTGCCTCTACCCCAAGCTCTGCAGCCATCGCCTCTGCAAGCTTCTTGGTATTACCCGTTCTGGTATAATATCTTACTGCGTAAGTCATTAGTTACCTCCTAAAGATTAGAGCATTGCTTCTACTTCAGCTCTAACATCTTTCATATCATATGTAGGCTCAAATCTCTTAACAACATTTCCTTCTCTGTCAATTAAGAACTTAGTGAAATTCCACTTGATATAAGCCTTGTCGCCAAAAGTCTTGTTATTCTTCTCGGCGATCTTATTAAATGCCTTATTCTTAAGGCCTTTTCCGAAACCTTCAAAAGGCTTCTCTGTAGCCATAAATGCAAACAACGGATCTGCCGTGTCACCATTTACGTCTATCTTCTTAAACTGTGGAAACTCTGTTCCAAACTTAAGTGTACAGAACTCATGAATCTCTTCATCATCACCGGGGGCCTGATTAGCAAACTGGTTGCAAGGAAAATCAAGTATCTCAAATCCCTTATCTTTTAAATCCTTATACATTGCCTCTAAAGGCTCATAGTGCGGTGTAAATCCACAACCTGTTGCGGTATTAACGATAAGAAGAACTTTACCTTCATAGTCCTTTAAACTTACCTTTTCACCCTTTCTGTCTGTTACTTCAAAATCATATACCGTAGACATATTGTACCTCCTTTTTAAAACTAGTCATACAGTGTGCTCCAATATAGTTAAGAGCATCAATCTCTAGATTCAATAACAATAGCCACTCCGTTATTAACTACAATTTTTGCCTCATCTTCTTCGACTACATTACTAATTCCAAGCGAAAGATTTCTCTTCATCAACTTATTATCTACATTAAATCTAAAACCTGTAAGTGTTACATATGTATCATCAGTATAAGGTACGATTGATACAAAGTCACCAAACTGATCTTTCTTCGTAATTGTCATCTCATCTTTAACAAGTGATATCTTATTACGCTCATCCATAAGAATAATACGAAATCCTGACAATATACCAAGACCAAGAATTGAAATATTACCCAGTACATGATCTATTCTTGTACCTGTAGCACCAAGAAGTACTATGTCACCGCGTAAATATCTCATAGCAAATCTTACAGCCTCTTCTGTATCTGTCTTATCTTTATGAACATCAAGTTGTCTTATATGATACGGAAGAACATCGAATACAAATTGGTCTTCCTTCTTAGCTTTAGGCTTCTTGCGTGGCTCTAATCCAATGGCAATTCTTGCCTCATCAGAAACCGAATCAAAGTCTCCTATTACTTCATCAGGATTAATCTTAAGACGAAGTAAACACTCTAAGCCTCTGTCAACAGCTAAAATATATAAGTCTTCCTTCTTCTTTCCATTCTTATCACATAAGAGACTTTTAACAAAGTCGTCATCTACGTGTCCACCCGCAATAATATAAATTCTTTCGTCAGCCATAAAAATCCCTCCTCTATTTAATGTATTTTGTTTACATTTTTTCTAAAAATGCTTTGACATTTTCAGCAGCGTTACCGTTAAATACCGCAGATCCCGCCACAATTATGTTAGCTCCTGCGTCAATAATATCTGTAACATTAGAAAGATTAACTCCTCCGTCTACCTCAATGTCTACATTTAGTCCCTTTATATCTATCATATCTCTTAACTTTCTTATTTTATCAAGAGAATATGGTATAAACTTCTGTCCTCCAAAGCCGGGGTTAACAGACATTATAAGAACCATATCAAGCTTTGGTAATATATAATCTAATGTATCAAGCGAAGTTGCCGGATTAAGTGCAACTGCCGCCATAACGGATTGTGACTTAATAAGCTCTATTGTTCTATCGAGATGTTTACAGGCTTCCTGATGTACCGTAATAATATCAGCACCTGCGTTAGCAAAATCCACTATATATCTGTCGGGATCTTCTATCATAAGATGAACATCAAGTACTTTATCCGTATAATTCCTAATAGACTTAACAACAGGCATTCCTATTGTAATACTCGGAACAAACATACCATCCATTACATCAACATGTATGTAATCTGCTCCTGCTTCATCTACCGTCTTAATATCTTCTCCCAATCTTCCAAAATCACTTGATAAAATTGATGGGGAAAGACAATTACTCATATCACACCTCTTTTTCTTAACGATGTCGTGCAACCAATTCTTCGTACATCCAAACAATATCTCAATTATAACTCTACATATATCTTAACGATGTCGCTCTGCTAATTCTTCATATATCTTAACATAATTGTCATACCTGACTCCTGATATATGACCATCATCGACTAATCTCTTTACTTCGCAGTCCGGCTCATTTATATGAGAGCACCCTGTGAAGTAACATTTCCCGGAAGGTTCACGAAACTCCGGATAACATCTACCTATATCCTCTTTCTCGATATTAGGCACATTAATCGCCGAAAAACCCGGCGTATCAATTATATTACCGTTACACCCTGCAATCGGAATAATTTCACTGTGTCTCGTGGTATGACGACCTCTGCCAAGCTTCTTACTAATCTCACCTGTCTCCATTGTAACATCTGACTGAAGCGTATTAATAAGAGACGACTTGCCAACCCCGGAAGGTCCCGCAACAACTGTTGTCTTATTATCCAATATACCAATCAGGTCTTTATATCCCTCACCTGTCTTAGCACTTGTAAATAATAAATTATATCCCGCAGATGAATATACATCCTCAAGTTCGTCAAAATAATCTGCACTACTAAGATCTGTCTTGTTAAAACAAATAACTACCGGCAAATTCTGATATTCCATCATTACAAGGAACCTGTCGAGAAGATTAAAATTCGGTTTGGGATTCTTAGCTGCAAATACTATCAGCGCCTGATCCACATTTGCAACAGAAGGTCTTATGAGTGTGTTAGTTCTGTCGTGAACAGATATAACATTTCCCGTCATTTCTTCAGAAGATATAACTTCTATATCAACTATATCTCCTACAAGAGGCTTTATTCCTTCTTTTCTAAAAACTCCTCTTGCTTTACATTCATATAAACCCTGTCCTTTTATTTGGACATAATAGAATCCTGCAATTCCTTTAATAATCTTACCGGTCAATCATAATCCTTTCAATGACATTAAAATGTGCGAATATACCATCACATCTTAAGTCTTCCTGCACCTGTTACTGTGCCGTGAAATTTACTGCTTCAGAGCCGCTTGGCGTATAAAGCGTTCCCGAACTTGTAGTAATATTGCTTACTGATATTGTCTGTGACTGACCTGCTCCAACACTCCAGCTTCCTAAAGTATTACCGTCAGCATCAGTCAATCTGTAGCTTCCTTCAGAACTTAATGTTCTCTTATAACTGTAATATGTTGTCTTCTTGCCGGAACTTACAACTATATTAACGGTTGTTCCTTTCTCAACATATTTACCCGATTCAATACTCTGACTAATTACATTACCACTCGATACAGAGTCAGAATTCTCGGTACTTACAGTAACATTAAGACCTGCCGAACTAAGTGCCGAAGATGCAGCCGACTGGCTCTGTCCAACAACAGAAGGAACCTTGGCTTTTTCTGAGCCCTGACTTACGACAATCTTAATTGTATCTCCCGACTTAGCCTTAGAATCGGCATTAGGGCTTTGTGATATAACATTACCCTGCTCTTTATCACTGTATTGATATTCTACGCTATATTTAAAGCCTGCCGTCTGAATTGCATTCACGGCACTAGACTCTGATTTACCGACTACATTAGGTACCGTTATCTCACCTTTACCCGTACTTATCTGAATGGTGACAGTTGTACTTACCGCTACCTTATCACCCTTCTTAACGGACTGGCCGCATACCTGACCTTCAGGATACTGATCTGATGAAACTTCTTCTTTCTTGTAACCAAGCTTTAACTCTTTGAGCTTAGCAATAGCTTCTTTCTCAGTCATTCCCGTTAAATCAACCATTGTAACCTGCTCACTTGACTGCTCGGTATCGCCTGAGAAATATTTCCACCAGCCTAACCCGCTTCCTATGAAATAAACAAGTACGCCGACAACAACGACAGCAGCAATAATAGCCATAATAGTTATGGCCTTATCCATCTTAGGATTAACCTTACCCTCTTCTGCCTTGTCATCATCTTCTTCTATCTTCTTAGGTGTTGCTTTCTCATCTATAACACCCGCTTCTTTCTTAATTGCATCTAACTCTTCTGCTGTAATTACACGAGTCTGCTCAGCATTAGCTTCTCCACCCGTAATAACAACAAAGTCTTCATCAGGGTTAACCAATGCTTTCTTGAGATCCAAGAGAAGATCTTCCATATTCTCATATCTTCTGTCAGGGCTCTTCATAGTACACTTTAATATGATTTTCTCTACGCTGATAGGAATATCATCCACATACTGTGAAGGAGGCACGATATCAGACTGAAGATGCTGCAACGCAATTGCAACAGTCGTATCTCCGTCATAAGGCACACGACCTGTTATCATCTCATACATTACAATTCCAAGAGAATAGATATCCGTCTGATAATTGACCATACCGTTTCTCGCCTGTTCAGGCGATGTATAGTGGACAGATCCCATAACCTCGGCATTGATAGTATTAGATGATACTGCTTTAGCAATACCAAAGTCTGTAACCTTAACTTTTCCCTCTGTAGATATAATTACATTTTGAGGTTTAATGTCTCTATGAATAATACCCTTCTCATGAGCTGCCTGAATACCGCGTCCCACTTGAATTGCAATTGATAATACTTCTTTGTAATTGAGGCGTTCTTTCCTCTCAATATAAGACTTAAGCGTGATACCTTCTATATATTCCATAATGATGAAATACAGTCCGTTCTCAGAGCCTACATCATATATATTAACAATATTAGGATGCTCTAATACTGCAGCTGATTGTGCTTCTCTACGAAACTTCGTAACAAAGCTCATATCCTCTGTAAATTCCTTCTTAAGCACCTTAATAGCTACTTCTCTGTTAAGGACATGATCTTTAGCTTTATACACATCAGACATTCCACCCGAACCGATATCTTCTAATATCTCATATCTATCCTGCAGATACATTCCTTTATGCAACATATTTCTAATCTCCATTTCTTGTCATTTATATTCAACAATTAAGATAAATAACACATTTATTCTTCAAAAGGCTCAACTACTATGGCAGAGATATTGTCAAGTCCGCCTTTACGATTAGCCAAACTTACAAGCACATTTGCTTTAGTCTTCGCATCAGCGTTGCCTTTAAGCTGTGCGAATAATTCATTGTCATCAACCATATTAGTAAGGCCATCTGAGCACAGCAAAAATTGTTCGAAGTTATTATTGGCAACCTCGAAGAAATCAATATGTACATCCTCTTCCGCGCCAATAGCACGAGTTATTGCATTCCTCTTAGGATGTCTCTTAGGATCAAACTTTCCTAAATCTCCGTTTCTCATCATTTCCTGTACTAACGAGTGGTCTCTTGTAATCTGACAAATTGTAGAGTCATTGGCAATATATAATCTCGAATCTCCGACGTTAGCCACATAGAGCTTCTTATCGCTTATTGTCGCAGCCACAAATGTTGTGCCCATTCCTCTCTTAGCCGGATCCTTTGATGCCTCTTCAAAAAGTATCCTGTTAGCTTTCTTAATCGCCTGATTTAAAATAGCAACCGGCTTACTTTCATTAGAGTTCTCAATTTCTTTCAAAGCGATATTAACAGCTCGTCTGGATGCGTAGTCTCCTGCATTATGTCCTCCCATGCCGTCGGCAACAATAAATATATTGGGAAGTATCCCAACACCGCCACCTGAGGCATAGACATAATCCTGATTTTCAGTTCGAGATCTGCCCGTGTCAGTTAATGCAAAATATCTCATGTTTATCCTTCTTTCATCACAGTCGTGTTATTTTTCATATGCTTTCTTCTAAGTTGCCCGCAGGCTCCGTCAATATCACGACCCATTTCTCTTCTAATAGTAACATTTATAGCGTTTTTTTCAAGTTTTTTCTTAAATGCGAGCACCGCATCAGTGTCGGAAGCCCTGTAATTATTCTCTGTTACGGGGTTTACCGGAATAAGATTAATGTGACATGGTTGCTTTCCGATAAGATTTGCTAACTCATTTGCGTCATCTGACGAGTCATTAACCCCCGCAATCAACGTATATTCGTATGTTATACGCCTTTTTGTGCTGTTAGCATAATGTTCCATTGCTTTAACCACATCTTCAATATTATATGTCTTCGCAACCGGCATAATAGCCTCTCTTTTCGCCTGAGACGAGGCATGAAGCGAAAGTGCAAGCGTAATTGTTAGATTTTCATCAGCGAGATCATATATTTTAGGCACAAGTCCGCAAGTTGATACAGTTATATTTCTCCGGGAAATGTTAAGTCCGTTTTCATCTGTTATAATTTCGATAAATTTAAGCAAATTGTCATAATTATCCAAAGGCTCGCCCGTGCCCATCACAACAATGTTACTTACCCTCTCGCCTGAGTCTCTTGAAATGGCGTATATCTGATCTAACATTTCCGACGGCGTAAGATTTCTGATAAATCCGCCTATTGTGGATGCGCAGAAGCTGCAGCCCATCTTACAACCAACCTGCGACGAAATGCACACACTTATTCCATGCTTATATCTCATCATAACCGACTCAACACAATTTCCGTCAGATAGAGCAAACAGGTATTTCCTGGTACCGTCCAGCTTTGAAACCTGCAAATCTTCTATGTTAAGACTTACATAATCCGTATTCTTAGAAAGATCATCCCTAAGCTTCTTGGATAAATTAGTCATTTCATCGTATGTTCTCGCAAGATGAACATGCATCCACTCGTACAATTGCTTCGCCCTAAACTTCTTCTCTCCGATTAACTCAATATATTCCGTAAGTTCTTCGATATTTAAAGATTTTATATCTGTATTTTTTGTATTATCCATTACTTTGCCTCCCTTCGAAGCAGAGCAATAAAAAAACCGTCTTGAATATCGCTTGGCATATACTGATTTTGTTCAATTAATGTAAACTCCTTATTCTTCACAAGGAATTTTGCGACATTCAACTCATTTTCCCTCTTACTAACGGTGCACGTTGAATATAAAAGTGTGCCATTTGGCTTAACATAGCACTTTACATTATCTAAAATATCGTATTGTAACTTAGCAAGCTTATCTATATCCTCTTCTTTAAGTCTTAATTTAATATCAGGCTTTTTTCCGATAACACCAATACCTGAACATGGCACATCTGCAATTACAATATCAGCCTTCTCACATAAGCTTTCATTGTATTTTGAAGCGTCCCCTACTTTTGCAGTAACATTTTCAAGACCTGTTCTTGTAATGTTATCGTTAATAAGCTTTACTTTTTCTTTTGATCTGTCAAATGCGTATACCGTGCCACCTACTAATTCATCAGCTATAGCGTCATGTGTTGCGTCAATATTCTTGTCAAAATTCTTATTCTCTTTATAATTCTTATCCACTGCCATAAGCTCGGCAATATGAATGCTCTTACCGCCCGGCGCGGCACATACGTCAATTACAATATCTTCCGCTTTGACACCGCATTTTACACCTACCATCATTGAACTTATATCCTGCACGTAGAAAAGTCCTTTTTTAAAAGAAGTAAGATTCTCCAGATAATCAATATTTTTTACAGAAAATGCATAATCGATTGACGAAACAGGCTCTACCATCACGCCTTCTTCTTTTAATATTTCAGGAAGCTTTGACGGCTCACATTTTGTAAGATTAGCTCTTATCGTAAGACTTCTGTTATCAAGAAATGCATTAGCGATTGCATCAACATTTCCATATTCTGATTGAAGCATCTCATATAACCACTTCGGCAGCGAGTATTTCTCGTAATTTGTCAGTTTAACTTTAGAGAATTCATCTCTAATCATATTTCTTAATATTCCGTTGACAAAGCCTTTTAGACGAACAGGCGCAACTTTGCCTGATAACTTAACATACTCATTACAGGTTGCAGACTCAGGAACAGAGTCCATATAACGCAATTCATATATAGCAAGCCTAAGAACATTTCTTATATTAGGATTTAATTTACTGATTTTTGTAGAAGAATACGTAGAAATGATAGCATCTAATTCGATAGAACGTTCTATCACGCCTTTTGTAAGATACGATATAAAGCTTCGCTTCTTTTTATCGATATATTGATATTTTTTAAGAGTATTACTCAAGACTTCATTAAGAAACTGCTTATCTTCCATAACGGAACTAACAATTCCAAGAGAAACTCTCCTTACATTCACATCGGTCCCATTTGCCATTTAGCCAAGCTCCTCTCCTAGGAGTAATTGATTACCGAGTAAAAATGACGATACCGCCATTCTCTTTTTTCCTTCTAATTGAATCTCATCGAGACTCAATATGCCGTCTCCTGTCATTATATAAAGACTCTTCTTATCTATATGACATACCTGTCCACTCTTATATTCACCGGACTTATTACTATCTGACTTATTATTTGATTTATTCTGATCTGACATATTACTATCTGACTTATTATTATCTGACTTAGCCACATCTCGCTTACCGGCATCTGCTTCAACGTCTGATACAACATGGCTTTGCCAGATTTTAAGATTCTTACCCTTAAGCGAAGTATATGCCGTAGGCCAAGGATTAAGCCCACGAACATATCTCTCTATCTCTTTTGCGGGTTTATTCCAATCGATAAGACCCATAGATTTATTAATCATTCCAACATGAGTAGCTAAAGATTCATCCTGCTTTATGGGCGAAATCTTTCCGCCTTCAATAAGTTCTAGCGCTTCTACGGCGGATTTAGCACCTAACTGTGCTAAAGTATCAAAAAGCTCTCCACCTGTCTCATTTCCCGTTAAATCCACTTCACGACTAAGCAATATATCACCATCATCTAATCCGGGACCCATTTGCATTATGGTAACGCCCGTCTTCTTATCACCATTTAAGATAGCCCATTGGATAGGTGCAGCCCCTCTGTATTTAGGAAGCAATGATGCATGCACATTTACACAACCAAAACGGGGCATATCAAGAATCTTCTTGGGAAGAATCTGTCCAAATGCTGCAACAACCCCAATGTCTGCATCTATTTTGCTAAGATATTCAATTGACTCTTCATCCCTAATCTTAGCAGGCTGGTACACGGGCACTTCATGCTCCGTAGCCCATTTTTTAACAGGCGAAGGCGACAATTTGCCGCTTCTTCCCCTGGGTTTATCAGGCTGTGTAATTACAAGGACAATATCATGGCCTGCATTATTTAATTCATCTAGTATAAATGTTGCAAAATCAGGTGTCCCCATAAAAATGATTTTCATGATACTTAATCCTCTTAATCTCTATTCAGTGTCCTCTAAGCTTCTTATTTTGCTTCAGAATCATCCTCTTCGTCTTCTTCAGCGTATCTTACTTCGAACAAATCGCCTTCTACAATCTCCGTATACATGTGACCTTGAAGATGGTCAATCTCATGAACAAGCGCTCTGGCAAGAAGCTCCTCGCCTTCAACTTCTATCTCTTCCATTTTCTCATTTAAGGCTTTAACCTTAACATGGTTAGGTCTTGTAACGATTCCTGCCTTGCCCGGCACACTAAGACATCCTTCTTGTCCTGTCTGTTCTCCGTCGGCCTCTATAACTTCCGGATTTACAAGTATTATAGGGCCTTCGCCGACATCTACAACGGCAATTCTTCTAAGCACACCAACTTGTGGTGCTGCAAGTCCCACGCCGTCGGCATCGTGCATAGTCTCAATCATATCGCCTATTAATTCTTCTAATCTGGGAGTTATTTCTTTAACGTCCCTGCATTTTTTTGTAAGTATTTCGTCACCTTCTACTCTAATCTGTCTGATAGCCATTTTTATCTCCTTATAATGTGTTGATTGGATCGAAATCAAAATACACATGACCCTTAGGATATTTCTTATTATCCAAAAGATATGCATCTGCCACATCCTTGATACTCACAAGGAATTCGTAGCTTTCGTCCTTTATATATATGGTCTTTCGATATATATCATTAATCTTGGCAATTGTGGCATCACGAGGTCCTAACATTTTAGCATTAGGAAAATGATTCGCAAGATGCTTATGCAAATCCTTAGATAACCCGTCAGCCTGCCTCTCATCTTCCGATTGAACAGATAAAAGAAGCATATGTGAACATGGCGGATATTTCATAAGGTCGCGATACAGTATTTCTTTTTTGTAAAATGCTTCATAGTCCTGATTCTTAGACTCAACAATACTGTAATGCTCCGGATCGTAGGTCTGTATAATAGCAGCGCCCTTGACATCTCCTCTACCCGCTCGACCAACGGCTTGCGTTAACAATTGAAATGTCCTCTCTCCGCTTCGAAAATCCGGTATATTTAAAGACATATCGGCAGCTAATGCTCCAACTAAGGTTACATTGCCAAAATCATGTCCCTTAACAATCATCTGTGTTCCGACAAGAATATCTGCTTCTCTGTCGGCGAATTTCGCTAAAATCTCTTCATGCCCCGTCTTACCCTTCGTGGTATCCATATCCATTCTGATAACACGCGCCTCAGGAAATTGCTCAGCGACTAACTCTTCTACCTTCTCGGTACCTATATTGAATCCGCCTATCGCTTTGGAACCACATTTCCCACATACCGTAGGTTTCGGTTCTTTGTAACCACAGTAATGGCAATGCATCTTGCCGTCTCTGTGCAGACTAAGCGAGACATCACAATGGGGACACTTAAGCGTCGTTCCGCATTCACGACAGCTCATACAGCCTAGCATACCACGACGATTTATGAACAACATGGTCTGCTCTTTTTTATTAAGTCTATCTTTAATAAGTTCCCCGAGCCTTCTGCTTATAATAGAATTATTGCCTCGTCTAAGCTCGGTTCTCATATCTATAATTTCCGAATCGGCCATACTGTTAGATGTCGCACGATTAGGAAGTCTAAGCATTCTGTATTCGCCATCTAATGCTTTTCTAAAGCTGTCAACCGATGGCGTAGCCGAACCCAGCACGACTGACGCACCTGCAATTCGCGCCCTCTCGATTGCAGTAGGCACCGCATGATATTTCGGCACATTCTCGGACTTATATGAAGTCTCATGCTCCTCGTCAATAACGATAAGCCCAAGATTCGGAAATGGCGTAAAAAGTGCGGAACGCGGTCCCACAATAATACTTATATCACCGTTTCTTGCTCGCTCGAACTGATCGTATCTTTC
>JAIKVT010000244.1 GCA_024685495.1 Lachnospiraceae bacterium | reverse complement strand
AGATAAGATGGAACTCGAAATTCTGAGAAAGCTCAAGAGGTCGATCAAATGGTTGTCTGAGCAGGATTTTGTTCCAAATGTGATTCGACGCGCATTGCAGCGAGCACTTGGCGGAGAGGATTTGTCGGTGACGCAATGCATTGAACAGCCCCATAAAATACGTGAAATAGCGCGTTAAATCACATGTGTATATGTAAAGAATATATTGCAAAGCAGAGTGAGATGATTATAATAAAAATGGGGTTATTGTACCCTGCTGGAGGAGAAAAATAATGGCGACGTTGGAACAGATAAAGGCCTTGATAAGGTCACATTTCGATGGAGATAATGAGAGATTTAAAACAGTAGCACTTCAGATTGCCGCACATGAAGCAAGAGTGGGGCATACTTCTAGTGCGAAGGAAATAAAGAATTTAGTACAAAACTCCAAGGTATCTAGTGGTAAAGTAATGCCATTTGGAAAAAAGATAGACTCGTTAGAACAAAGAGATAGTTATGTAGATATGTTAGATATTGTTTTAAGTGAGTCACTTGAGAATAAGGTTAAACGTATAATATTCGAATTTCAGAAAAAAGATGTTCTTCGAAAGAATGGATTAAAGAATCGAAGCAAGATTTTGCTTGTTGGAGAACCTGGTACTGGAAAGACAATGACGGCATCGGTAATTGCTAATGAGATTAATCTGCCCTTATATATCATTCAAATTGATAAATTGGTAACAAAGTATATGGGAGAAACGAGTGTTAAGTTAAGGCAGGTGTTTGATTATATTGAAGAATACCCAGGAGTATATCTATTTGATGAATTTGATGCGATAGGTTCTGATAGAGGGATGGACAATGATGTTGGTGAGATGAGACGAATACTAAATTCGTTTCTTCAGTATTTAGAGAATGAGGATTCATTTAGCTTAATTATTGCCGCAACTAATAACCCCAATATTTTAGATAAGGCGTTGTTTAGACGTTTCGATGATGTTTTAGAATATTCTTTACCAGATAAAGATCAAATTCTTAGAATTATAAAGAATAAGTTAGAGGGGCATTCAGATAAAAATATATATGAAAGCGAGGTGATAGAAACTGCAATCGGGTTAAGTCACTCTGATATTTCTAAGGCGTGTGAAGAGGCTCTTAAGTATTCAATTATGTATGAAACCATTATTGATAAAGAAATAATTATTGGAATGTTACAAAACAGAAGAGAACTATATCGCTTCAAGGAGGCGTAATTGTAAATGGAAAGGACCCTACAAAACATTGTGCTTGAAGAAAAAGGTGAAAGCCTTGAATATATCCCAATAAATGGTGGTGGTGGGGAGCCTAATTACCCATCAAGAGAAAGCAGGAAGAGCCACGCGAACTATTTAAGGAAACAGCTAGAAAATGCTTGGAAGAGTGCAATAGAGGAAACAAAAAAAGTTGCTGTTACATCTATTCGTGACGGAGTATATCTTCAGATAGAAGGCAAGGAAGGGTATGATTTAGTAACCAGAAGTCTAGAGGATTCTAGACAACATGTGCGTTTATTAAATATATGCGAAGAAAAAGATGTAGTGAAAGCAACAGTGTATGTTCCAATAAAGAAGCAAGATTTCTTTTTGAAGAAGATAAATAAATACGCAGATACGACGAGCGGTTCAGATGTCATAACAACAATAGAACAGATTAAGTCTGCGATGGTTGAATCCTTGTGGATAGGAAAGAAAGACTCCATCCCCGGGGAAAACAGTATTTGGTGCGAGGTATGGCTTCGTTATGAGATGAATGAACAACCGCAAAGCATTGTGGATAATTTCTATTCTTTATGTTCTGATTTGAATATTGAGCATAAAGAAAAATCGATATCTTTTCCGGAAAGAGTCGTTGTTCTGATTAAAGCGAATCTGAATGAACTGGAACAACTTATGCTTTCAAGTGGAAAACTAGCTGAGATTAGAAAAATGGTTACGCCAATTAGTTTTTTCACGGATTTAACGACATGGGAGCAAAAAGAATGGATAACTGAATTAGAGAAGCGGATAGACATCTCTAAGATAAGTAATACATCAGTTTGTATATTAGATACTGGTGTTAATAACGCACACCCCTTATTAAAACCAGTACTGAAGGATTCGGATATGCACTCAGTGGATGTAGCAAAGGGAGTAGATGATAGACGAGGTCATGGTACTGAAATGGCTGGGATTGCAACCTATTTTGATTTGCAGGAAAAACTAGAGAGTATGTCTGTTGTTGAAATTTATCATTTTTTGGAATCTGTTAAGATATTGAATAATCCAAATGATAATGATGAGGATTTGTATGGAGCAATTACGCAACAGGCGGCGTATATTGTAGAAACAGAGAATCCAAATACGAACAGAACCCTTTGCATGGCAATTACGACACCAGAATCGGGTGATTTAGGTAATGGTGTTCCTACTTCGTGGTCTGCTTCGATAGATGCTTTGTTAGCAGGGGTTGATGATGAAATAGCGGATAATAGAAGAAGACTTATGTGTATTTCGGCAGGAAACACGCAAGTCACGGAAATAGCTGAAGCTAATGATTATCTGTCTGCTATACTGACACATACTGTTGAAAATCCTGGACAAGCATGGAATGCTATTACAGTTGGGGCATATACTGATAAGACTATAGTTGCTAAAAAAGAATATGATGGTTTTGCCCCTGTATCAAATAAAGGAGGTGTGTCGCCATTTACTTCTTCATCTGTTATGTGGGAAAAATCTAAATGGCCGGTAAAACCAGAAGTGGTTTTTGAAGGTGGTAATCTAGGGCATAATCCGGATGAGAGTTTCTTGAATGGATATTCAGAACTCGAAGATTTGGATGTCATTACGACTTGTAAGGATTTTATGATTGGAAAGTCCCTTGTTGCAACCAATATGACAAGTCCAGCAACAGCGCAAGCTGCATGGATGTTGGCTAACATTCAACACACATGTCCTGATTTGTGGCCAGAGACAGTTCGAGGCTTATTGATTCATTCTGCAACATGGACCGATGAAATGATTGATACGTTTGTTCCAAATAAACATGCTACAAAAAACGATTATAGAAACCTGATACGAGTATGTGGATATGGAGTGCCTAATCTGGATAGAGCAGTATATAGTGCACAAAATAGTGTAAATTTGATTATTGAAGATGAGATACAGCCATTTGTTAAGAAAAGTGGAAGAATAACGTCAAATGAAATGCATATGCATGATATTCCATGGCCGACGGATATTCTTAAGGGTTTGGGGGAGATAATTGTGAAAATGCGAGTAACATTATCGTATTATATTGAACCTAGTCCGGGACAGATCGGTTGGAAAGATAAATACAGGTATCCATCATGTGGGTTGATATTTGATGTGAATAATCCAACGGAATCAAAGGATGACTTTAAAAAAAGAATAAGTAAGGTTATGCGAGATGAGAACGATCGCAAGAGCATACCATCAAATGATAGTAGCAGATGGTTGTTAGGCGCGCAGAATAGAAACGTTGGATCTATTCACTCTGATATATGGGAAGGAACTGCGGCAGATTTATGTCAAAGCAATTATATTATGGTATACCCTACTACTGGGTGGTGGAAATTAAGAACCAATCAAAAGAAATATAATAAAAAGGTCAAGTATTCTTTGATTGTATCATTAGAAACACCAGAAAATAGTGTAAATTTATATAATGAGATAACAACGATAATTAAAAATAGAGCCGTGATAAAAACTGAGATTAAGGCAGTAACTGGAAGAAAGAATACTATAAATGTATAAACTATTATAAAACGGTTCTAATTTGGTTCTAAAAACTTTGAAAACGATATAAAATCAGGTCTTGAATGTAAATTGGGAATATCGGGATGGTCATTTTACAATGATTTGCAACCACGATCATAATTCCTTACATCAGAGAAGGTGGACGTACAGTTGGTTCAGGAAGAGTTGCTTCCATCATCGAATAATTATTTAGAAAAGCAGTAATCAAGGGCTTTCCGAGAGATCGGAAAGCCCTTTTGTTATGTCCGGAATTAATGTGATAA
>JAIKVT010000223.1 GCA_024685495.1 Lachnospiraceae bacterium | reverse complement strand
GATTCTTTCCCTTCCACGCCTTATCATAAGTAATATTCTTCTGATAACAGCTCACCATCTGATATTCATGCTCATCAAAATAATTAAATGCCGTCTCTTTAACAGTGTGTGGCACATTAACAATCTTTCCTTCCGGAATGGCTGATGCAATATATTCTTCTTTAAATTCTTCTGTAAACAGCCAATTACGATCTAAATATACTCTGCTCATTTTATTATTTTCCCCCGGTCATCAAATTAATTCTAATGTAGAAAGTCTAATTTCTAACAATTATTCCTTCTGTCATTATATCTACAAGTTCAGTCAATGCATCTTCATAAGACAACTTATTCTTAGATAATTCATCTCCCATAAGAAATCTCTCAAGTGTTGCTTCATGCGCAAGTTGAAATACCACCTTATTAACTTCTCTTAAAAGTCCCTGTTCAACACCTTCGTCAATAAGTGCCAATGTGCGTTCCCATCCACTCTCAAGACGCTGTCTTAATCTTGCATAAGCTTTAGGATATTTTCCTTTAAGTACATACAACTGTGTGAAGTCAACACCTACATACGCCTCAGGCAGCACTCCAAGAATATTCTTAAGCTTATCAACAAGTGACATATCAGGATTATTAAGTGCTTCCGACTGAGTTCTGCTTACACTGTCAAATGCGTAATCAACCATTTCTAAAAGCAGTGTTCCTTTATCGGGAAAAACCGTATAAATAGTCTTCTTGCTCATTCCAAGCTCACTTGCAAGGTCATCCATAGTAAACTTGACACCCTTTGCTTTGTAAACATTCAAGGAACCTTCTAAAATTCTTTCCTTGTTATCTGATGACATTCTTTTCCTCCCTCATTAAATATAGTATCCCTTAATAACACTTAATTTATAAAATCACTATTGAGGAAACGATTATAGTTTCCTCAGTTCCTTCTATTTTAACATCAGTTATCAATGCTCACAACATCAAATAATCACTAAAAAAAGCATACTGAATTTGTTACTTATGAATAACTGTTTACATTAAAATGTTAAAACACAAACCAATCGCCGTTACCATAACAGGAATTGTAACATTATCCATACCCTTTCTTGATAAGAGTTCGACTAGAGTAGCAAACACTGCAATAACTAAGCTCTCTACCGTTATTCTAATAAATGAAAAATTATATAACACATTTAACATAACAAAAGAAATAATTAAAGATGAGATAAACATTACGCTGCTTCCAAGATATGTCTTATGGCTATCCCCAATCTTAATATGGCGCTTACCCCATCTCTTACCTATAAGAGCAGCAAGTGCATCACCTATTGCCCATACTAAAATCTCTAATAATATGAGCCCAATGTCGTCACATAAGCCACATATTACAATAAGACAGGCTTGCGTAAAACAATATATCAAAAAACTCCTTCTTATCTCTCCGTCATTTCTTTCAACAAAAAAATCATTAAAACCGGCATGTGAATCAGAGCCGTCTGAATTTAACTTAGGAAGCACCGTGTTAAATATCTTAGCAATTATTCGAAGGCCTATCTCAGCTAAAATCATAAATATTAAAAGCACTGCGGCGCTTACAAGATAATTATCCGAAAACAATATGCAAAGTGGCGTCATAAGTATCGCCGTAAAGTGCATCAGTTTACGAAACAGTTCATCTGCCACTTTCACTTTAAATCTTATCAACATCAAAATAAGAACGATTACAAAAGTAATCGTTCCTACAATAAGCAGTGTCAATAATACACTCTTTATACTCATAGCATTAAGTTCATTAATGAAATCTTTTCCTTGAGTCATAATTAAATATTACCTTGCAAACGACTTCTCTAACTGCTTAAGTTCATCTGTAATATCTTCTATGTCTGCAGCTAATTCATCATCTTCTTTAATCTTAGCTGCGATGTTCTTCTTAGCATTAGATACGGAAGTAGAACCTATTCCGCCGAACTCCTCGCAAATAGTCGCATTAGTTACATCAAGATTGGTTGCACAAAGATAAATCGCAACACGTCTTGCATTGGCTACATCGCCCTTTCTTGACTTAGATAAAATGTCTTCTGCTGAAACCCCAAGAACATTAGCCGTACAATCAATTACATCCTGACATGTAATACCTTTGCTGTCATCGGATTTGGCTTTCTTAGTTGTACTAGGCTTAGTCTCAGACTTTTTAGCAGCTGTCTTTGCTTGTGTGCTTTCAGACTTAACATCGTCTTTCGCACTTGTGTCTGCTGTCTTAGGAGCACTGACTGTGTTATCAGATGTCACAGGAGATACCATCGTAAAGTCATCTTCCATATCGCTGAAGAACTCCTGATCGTATTCTTCCATTCTCTTCTTGTCACGTATGATATCATAAGTTAACTTTGCAAGAAGAGCTCCCGCACAAACTCCTACTACTGTTGCTATAGCTTTAAATACTTTCTTCATAAAGCCCCCTTTTGTAATACACGTATAAATTACATCCTAATGTTTATTATAGCATTTATCAGAGCAATTAACACACCTTTTTATATAAAGAATACTATAATAATTCATCTCTGCCCTGCTCTTTTAATGTATCAACTATCTTTTTAACATCCTGAGCTCTGTTCTTATCGATAACCATAATGGCATCGTCTGTCTCTACTATAATTAAATCTTCTACTCCGATTGTACTGATGAGTCTCTTCTTAGAATATGTAATACAATTCTTAGTATCGATTCCAAGAAAGTCTCCGGCAGTAATATTACCGTCAGAATCCGCATCGTATAACACTCCCATGTTATCCCAGCTTCCTACATCATTCCATCCCATTTCAGCCGAAATAACTCTAACCTTGTCGGACTTTTCCATAATTCCATAGTCAATGGAAATACTCGGAATTGTAGGATAAACTTCATCAATTACAGCCTTCTCATCAGCATTTCCAAGAGCATCACCAATCTTTTCTAAACACTCATATACATCGGGAAGAAGCTTCTTAAACTCATCTAATATAACAGAAGCCTGCCATACGAACATTCCCGAATTCCATGAATACTCGCCTGAATCCACATATTCTTTTGCAGTTTTTTCATCAGGCTTTTCCTTGAATTCAACCACCTTCTTATCAAGAGTCGTCTCTGACTTATCGAACTTAATATATCCATATCCTGTTGATGGAAATGTGGGTGTGATTCCAAGTGTCACAAGCGAGCCGCTTTCTGCTACAGAAATTGCTTCTTTGAGAATTCTTGTAAATGCTTTTTCATCCTTTATAAAATGATCAGACGGGAATATGCACATAATTCCGTCACCGTATTTTTTAACTATCTCAAGTGCGGCATATCCGATACAGGCAGCCGTATTTCTTGCAGAAGGTTCAGAAAGAATATGATCTTCTCTGAGTCTTCCTGAAGTTGCATCTTTCATTCCCGGAACCTGATCTACATTAGTAACTACAAAAATATCCTTCTTATCAGCTATTGTTGAGACTCTGTCGATTGTCTCATTAATCATCTTGTCTTTGCCTGATAAGTTAAGCAATTGCTTAGGCACTTCATGTCTTGATAAAGGCCAGAAACGTGTGCCGCCTCCGCCGGCCATAATTACACCATATGTCTTCATTCATCAACCCTCCGCATATTATTTTTAACTACGAACAATCCTATAATAACATATATTTTATTCAAACGGGAATTTATACTTTGTAAGTTTACATTCATCTCTTAACTGTATAAATTCTTTTTGGATAGCCTCTCCCACAGGAACACCCTTATCTTTTCTATCCATCCAGGCATCGTGTTCTTTCTCTCCTGCAGTATAGATTCTCTCGGCACCCGGTGCTTTCTTTGATGCTCTAAGATCTCTTAATATATCACCTGAAGTCTTCTTAAATGTATCAAGTCCCATGAAAAATTCAGGATTAATAACAAAGAAGAAATGTCCAAGATGGTACATCGCCGGATTGCCTTCAGCGTCTTTACCGTTAAGATCCTTCATAAAAGGTCCGCCCGTAAGCGCAGCAGATAATATCTCTACTATTGTGGTAAATCCATATCCTTTATAACCTGCCGTATCTTCTCCCGGTCCGCCCAAAGGAAGAAGTGC
>JAIKVT010000164.1 GCA_024685495.1 Lachnospiraceae bacterium | reverse complement strand
TAGAAGATAAATGTAAATATGCACAGGAATTAGATTCTACGGGAGCAGCTCTTGCTAAGGTTGCTTCAACACCGGGAGCAATTGGATATGTATCTTTAGATGTAGTTGATGCTACAGTTACAGGAATGAAGATTGATGGAGCAGAGCCTACAGAAGAGAAGATACTTGCAGGAAGCTATAAGCTTCAGAGACCTTTCGTAATGGCTACAAAGGGTGAAATAAGTAAGCAAAGCGAAGTGGTTCAGGCTTGGTATAAATATATTCAATCAGACAAAGGTAAAGAAGTAATCAAGAAGGTTGGATTAATCGTTCCGCAACAGTAAGGAGAACATATGAGTAAAAAAGCAATTATAGAAAAAACTGCAAAAGGAATATTTTTAATATGTGCAGTTATAGCTATATTTGCAGTATGTGCAATCACATTTTACATGTTTGTCAAAGGAACCCCGGCCTTAAAAGAGGTTGGGGTTTTTGATTTACTTTTTGGAAATGTGTGGAAACCTACTGCAAGTGAGCCGTCATATGGAATCTTATATATAATTTTGGCATCACTCGTTGGTACTGCCTTCTCGATTCTAATCGGTGTACCGATTGCATTACTTACTGCAGTCTTTTTATCGGAAATGGCAGGTAAAAAGATAGGCAGTATCGTTGGTGGAGCAGTAGAATTATTAGCTGCAATTCCATCTGTAATATACGGACTTATAGGAATGATGGTATTAAACCCAATCATGTATAAATTTGAAAAAATCATTTTTGAAAATGACAGCAGCCATCAGTTTACTGCAGGTGCAAATATGTTATCTGCAATTATAGTTTTGGCAATTATGATTCTACCGACTGTTATAAGTGTAAGCACGTCTTCTCTTAAAGCAGTTTTGGATAACATCAGAGCTGCTTCATTTGCGCTTGGAGCGACTAAGATACAGACGATTTTTAAAGCGGTAATACCTTCTGCAAAATCGGGAATTCTTACAGGTGTCGTCTTAGGAATCGGCAGAGCTTTAGGAGAGGCGATGGCTATTAATATGGTCGCAGGCGGAGCTGTTAATATTCCCCTTCCGTTTAATTCAGTCAGAACATTGACAACTCAGATAGTAAGTGAAATGGGATATGCGAGCGGACTACACAGACAGGTTTTATTTACCGTTGGACTTGTACTGTTTATCTTTATTATGATTGTGAATTTCATATTGCTCAAAGCCAGAAAGAGAGGCGAGTCTAATGGCAATAAATAGTAGAAAAATTAAAGATAACATCGTTCGCGGACTGATATATATCTGCGTTGGAATATCGGTAGCATTACTTGTGGGAATTATAGTTTATGTACTTGTCAAAGGACTTCCTGCGGTCAACTGGTCGTTTCTGACTTCGGTGACTAGTGTGCTTAAGGGAACAGTCGGTATTGCCGGCAATATTGTTAACACATTGATTATTATTTTAATTACAATGCTTATCGCTACACCGATTGGAGTGGGAAGCGCAATATTTTTAAATGAGTATGCAAAGCCCGGTAAATTAGTCACGATTATAGAATTTGCGACAGAGACGCTCTCGGGTATACCTTCTATAATCTTCGGTTTATTCGGAATGATGTTCTTCGGTGAGAAATTAGGATTTGGTTATTCTATTCTTACGGGTTCGTTTACGCTTATAATAATGGTTTTACCTCTTATAACAAGAAATTCACAAGAGGCTTTAAAGACAATTCCAAAATCATATCGTGACGGTGCGATAGGTTTAGGGAGTGGCAAATGGCATATGATACGGACGATTCTTATTCCGAGCGCAATGCCCGGGATTATTACGGGAGCTATTCTTGCAATCGGAAGAATTGTCGGAGAATCTGCGGCATTACTTTTTACGGCGGGAAGCGCTAAGCTACTGCCGAAAGGATTAGAGGCACTTTTGGATAAGCCTTTTCAATCGGGAGGAACACTTACCATCCAGATGTATTTATCTGCGACAAGCGAAGGAGATTTTGTTACGGCCTTTGGAATTGCAGTTGTTCTTCTTGTAATTGTGCTTGGTATTAATCTTGGTACGAAGGCGCTCACTAAGCACTTTGATGTAACACGAAAGGATTGATTATGTTATGAAGCGCTCTAAGAACTTTGAAGTAACATGAAAGGATTAATGAGATATGGAGACTAAGAAAATATCGGTACAGAATTTGAATTTATATTACGGAGACAACCATGCGCTTAAAGATGTAAGTATGGGTATAGAAGAAAAGGCCATCACCGCATTTATCGGACCGTCGGGATGCGGAAAATCAACTTTTCTAAAAACGCTTAACAGAATGAATGACTTAGTGGATTGCGTAAGAATAGAAGGCAAAGTAGAAATTGATGGAGAGGATATCTATTCGAAAGAGATTGACACAACGCTTCTTCGTAAAAAGGTCGGAATGGTATTCCAGCAACCTAATCCATTTCCGATGAGTATATATGAAAATGTTGCATATGGACCTAAAGTTCACGGAATCAAAGATAAAAAGAGATTAGATGCAATAGTAGAAGAGAGTCTGAAGGGTGCGGCTATATGGGATGAGGTCAAAGACAGATTAAAGAAATCGGCGTTGTCCTTATCCGGAGGACAGCAACAAAGAATTTGCATAGCAAGGGCGTTAGCGGTTGAGCCGGAGGTTCTTTTAATGGATGAGCCGACATCGGCGCTGGATCCGATTTCTACAACTAAGATAGAAGATTTGATGGAAGAACTTAAGAAGAAATACACTGTTGTAGTTGTAACTCATAATATGCAGCAGGCAGTTCGAATATCGGATTATACAGCATTCTTTTTGGTGGGAGAGATGGTTGAGTTCGGAGACACGAAGCAAGTCTTTTCTTATCCGAGAGATAAAAAGACAGAAGATTATATTACGGGACGATTTGGCTAAAACAATAGAAAGATAAGTAATGAGAATTGAGTAAAAACGGCAAGAAGATTTATTTAGAATAATTCGCTAAAAGAAAGGAGTTTATATGAGAAGTAAATTTGATGAGCAGTTGTTAGAGCTTAATCAGGAAATGACAAAAATGGGAAATAAAATCATAAAGTCAATTAATAATACAATAGTTGCGTTGTCTTCTAAAGATGAAGAAAAAGCAAAGAAAATTATGGAAGGTGATGTTGAGATTAATCGCCTTCAGAAGAAGATAGAAAGTATTTGTTTTGACCTTTTGATACAACAGCAGCCTGTGGCAAGAGATCTTCGTGCGGTAACGGCTGCCATGAAGATGGTAACCGATATGGAAAGAATCGGAGATCACGCGGCGGACATATCTGAGCTTACGATTCTTATGGGACAAGACAGCGAGATAGAGAAATTCGACCATATATCTAAGATGGCGTCGGAGACAATGTTAATGCTTAATCAAAGTGTGGAAGCGTATGTCGAAAAGGATGTTGATATGGCAGAGGATGTAATAGCACATGATGATATAGTAGACGCATTGTTTAATAAGGCGCGACAAGACGTTATACAGATGATATTAGATAATCCCGAGGAAGGGGCTGAGGCAACAGATATTCTTATGATTGCAAAATATTTTGAAAGGATTGGAGATCACGCAACGAATATAGCGGAGTGGGTAATCTTTTCACTCAATAAAAATCCCGAAGAACAGGTTTAGATTTCCACAATTAATAATATATTATTCCCCTAATATGTTATAATATTACGTGGGGGTTTTTGATATGGAAGTACAATCAAATAACAAAGGATATAAAGTAACATCTTATATTGCACTGGCTGTGTGTGGGCTTATTTTTTGTGTGACAATTGGTGTTGCTTTTTTTTGTGGGATTAAGTTTAGCAAGCCCATAATTGAGGATATGACTTTCCGGACGCCGAAGTCTTCGACTAATGGAAGTGATTATGATTTTGCTGCCCGTCTTTTTACCCCGAGAGACGGCAAGAAGACGCATCCCGTAATAATTGTATCGCACGGATACAACAGTACTATGGAAAATTGTGAGGATGTTGCTGAGTATTATGCTAATAAGGGAATTGCAGTTATAGTGTTTGATTTCGTGGGAGGCTCAAGAAACAGTTCTACGGAAGTTCATTCATCTGAGATGACGGCGATGACAGAGATGACAGATTATGAGATAGTTCTTGATTATGTTAAGAATAATGATGCCTTTGATAAGGATAATTTTTTTATAAGCGGTCAGAGCTTTGGAGGACTTATTGCAACAGCGGTAGCTGAGAGACATCAGGATGAGATAAGAGGTGTTATTCTTTATTATCCTGCATATTATATGGCAGATTACGCATCGGAAGTTCTTGCGAAAGGACCGACTAAGAAAATGACAGATGATGATGACGAAGATCAGAAATCAGATGTAAATGTGTCAACCGAGAACGGAGACCTCTATGATTGGGACAATCTGTTGGTTAGTGAGACATATCTTAAGGAATTAAGTGCGATGGATATGCGTGGAATTATACGCAATCTCAATAAGGACGTAATGGTTCTTCAAGGTGATTTGGATGAAGATGTAACCCTTGAATCGACGCAGTCTTTTATGCCATATTTCCCATCTGCAAAGCTTGTTATAATTACTGACGGAGAGCATGGCTTCTTTGACGAGCAGTTATTGCAGGCAGAACAGGAATCTACAAAGTTTATGAACGAACGCTTGCGTTAGAGCAGGCAACAGGATAGTAAACAAGGAGTTGTGAATGTATAAAGTAACAAATGATGAAAACAGTGTTATGTTAAGAAGACACAGGAACAGACTTTCTATGAGTGGTATGGCCATGATTATTTTTTCGATATGGTCTGTGATTAGATATACTATTATAATACTTCAGAATAAAGATGATTATAATTTTCATCTTGACCTTGATGAAGGAACGCCTACGACGGTTAAGTTTATAGGATATGCAATTTTATTATTGTTGACGATTCTGTTTTTGACGTGGGGAGTCTTGCCTACATTACTGCTTGGACGAGCAGCAATAAAAGTCGGCAAGGGGAAGAAAAAGTCTGTTGTTTATCTTGTGTTTACGGCAATATATATTGTTATAAGTATTTTACCGTACGCCTTTGGAGAGGTTTTTGAAGATAATCAAAATTTGATTTTGTTAATTGTAACTATAATCCTCGATATTACAATGTTCGGCGCGTGTATAGATATACTTTATTCGGGGATTAAAGTCAGAATATGTGAGAAAAGAATCGCAGAGAAGGAGGATGTATAATGCAGATAGATTTTCACTATTATGCAACCTATGCAGCTGCTTATATTGCAGGCTATTCTCCAAAAGAAGCGGTAGATATAGCTTATAGTGCTTTTGCGGTTGATGTGTGCTCGGCACAACTGTTGACTAAGTTGGGTGCACCTATTGTGGCTGCGACTACTCAACTTCAGATGGAACTAATGGAACATCATACAGATATCGTGGGTCTTCAGAATATTACAAGAATCTGGTCTTCGTTTCATTTTCTTCCGAGAGATTTGAAGGCTGAATATAATGGGAAATGTACTAAGAAATATTTAAGAAAATACAGACTTATCTGTGGTCCTAACGGAGAGCTGGTAAGAGACACAATCGAGAATGCTAAGGGATCAACATTGCAGGCGATCGGTATAGCTATGCATGTTTTGGCTGATACATGGGCGCATATGTATTTTGCCGGTACGCCTTCGCTTGTTATAAATAATACCGACAAACACCTCTTTGAACTCTTCCCGGACGGAAGCGAGAAGAGGATTGCATTTAAGCATAATCCGGTGGCGGCGGATAAGCCGGATGAGGGTGCATATACGGCAAGTATTTATCAGTCTAACGAGAATAACATTATGAATCTCGGACATGGTCGAATAGGACATTTGCCGGATTACGGTTATTGTGTATATAAGTATTTGCCGGCGTGGAATGATTATAAAGAGGTTATTAAGGATAATCCGTCGGACTATAATAAAGCATTTCGCCAAATGGTATATGCCCTTCAATATATCAGAGGTGACAGGGATACATTCAGTCTTGACACGTATGCAGAAGAAGAGGTTGCACCGTATGCCGATGAGATAGATAAGGTTATCCGAACAAGAAAGATATTAATCTGCGATGAGTGGAAAGCCTTTGGCGAGAAGCTGACGAATGAAACAATCGAGGATTTTGATATTAAAAAGTACCAGTCCGAATATATGGACACATCTGACAAATCAAATACCTTCCTGGGCAAATTCTTTGATGCGTCAATCAGACATAAGAGTATGGTTACAAATCGCATCTATAAGTCGGGAAGTAAATTGGCCGGAATAAGCATCGAGCAAGATCGTACCAAAGCTACTTTAGAAATGGTCAAAAATACGCTGAAGGTAGGTGATGATAATGTCTAAGATGCGAAGAGTTAAAGAAATATTGGTGGGACTTTTAATGATTCTCATGGCTATTATATTCTTTGTGAGTCCGACCACGGGATACATTGCTGTTATTGTTGTACTTTCAGTAATCTTTATAATTATAGGTCTGAAGAAATTGTGGTTTTTCCTTACCATGGCCAGTCGTATGGTAGGAGGACGAAGAGTTTTGTATGAAGGCCTTTTGATTCTTGATTTGGGATTTTTCACGGCAGGCATCAATTTTGTGCCTACGGTATACGTTATGATTTATCTTGGAACTGCGTATGTATTTGCAGGAGCAATAGATATTCTCAATGCGATTGATGCAAAGAAGCTTGAATCGTCCAGATTTAAGGGCAAATTGATAATTGGAGCAATCAATATAATTATAGGAATTTTATGTTTTGTCTTTTTAACAAAGAATGATTTTTTGGTATTCATTATATGTCTTGGTCTTATATATAATGCGATTGTAAGAATTGCTAATGCGTTCAGGAAGCACGCAATGGTTTATATACAGTAGAGATAAGGAGAAGGTTATGTCACAGGATTTTAGTGATTTAAGAGAAAAAGGATTAGACGTAGATGCGGCACTGTCTTACACAGGAGACTCGCGAAAATACATTTTGGCGCTCACACGTTTTCATGACGCATATGATAAGAATAGGAGTAAGATAGAGAAGTGCTTGAAGGAAAAAGATTATGATAATTATTGTATGCTTGTCCATGCGCTTAAGAGTAATGCGAGGATGATTGGTTGTAATAATCTGGGAAATGTGGCTGAGAGGTTACAGTATGCTTCTGCAGATAAAGATGTGGCAACAGTCGAGGAATACAATGACAGTATGCTTTCACAATATGAAGAAGTGAAGAATATAGTAAGTGAGTATGCAAAAAGCGGAAGTGAAATAGATTCGGCTGAGAAAGATAAAGTTGCAAAGCTCGTTGAAGAATTGAAGGAATCTTTAGAAGACTATGATTACAAGAAATCAATGGATGTGTACAGCGAATTATTAAAATGCAACTTTAAGCCAAATAAGAAAATAATTCTTAATGATATTAAAAGTAATATAGATGAATTTATGTATGATGAAGCATTTGAAATTGCTAATCAGTTGTTGTAATAAGGCGATGGCTTTTAAGACAATAAATTACCGGATATAAATGGATGATTATATATGAGCAAATATATTAAAAGAGATAAAGTAGATAAAGTATTAATTACAATAGGAACTATTATTTTTAGTGCGTTTATTATATTTACACTTGTATTTTACATAATGGATACAGTTGTTACAAAAAGTATGATTAAAGACAACGAGAATTTACAATATGAAGAGCTTACGGACTGGATGACTTACTATGATGGAAGAAATTACCAGTCAAGTCTTCCTAAGGACTTTGATATATCAGATGGAAAGAAAGTCGTATTAGAGACAAAGCTTCCGGACAATCTGGATTTGATGAATACTATTGATTTTTACAATAGTCTTGATGCGGATGTATATGTCAACGATGAACTTAGATATAGTTTTAAGGATAATAATTATTTCCCCGGGGGAGTATTAAAACAATTTCACAGTTTTATAAGACTTACACCGGATGATGCAGGTGGCACTTTAAGAATTGAAAGCAGAGAAGAAGTAAGGAGCGGTATATCTGTAGCCAGAGTATATATCGGCACCAGTTATGGGCTTTTTAGCAGAATACTGGATTTGAATCTTAAGTTTTTTATATTTGCTATATCGTTAATAATTATCGCAAGTCTTACGCTGCTTTTGGGAATAATAATGAAGATCTTTCGCTCAAGTGATTTTCCTATTATTTCCGCGGGGCTCGTAACTTTATTTGTGTCGCTTTGGCTGGTCTTTAATTCGGAGTTATATCAATTCATATATCACAATAATCATGTTGCCGGAATAATGGGCAATATGATGCAGGCATTAATACCGCTTCCGCTAATTGCATATATTGATAAATTACAAAATGGCAGATATACGAAACCGTATGTCTTTAACGTTCTTATATATCAGGCGGTGACGATTGTATTTTCAATTTTTCATTTCGCACAGGGTACGAGCTACCAGGCAGAGATGATATATTTAGGAACGACAGAAATAGCATTCTTTGTGCTGTGTGCTTTTGGCCTGCTAATGGATTATATCAAAGATTTTTATAAGCAATACCTGCTTAGTTTTATCGGTACGGCATTGTTTTTGTTGGCAGCGATAATCGAGGTTGCGCTATATATTATAATAGAAGAGCGACATGTCGGAACGGTACTTATGGTGGGAACTTACGCCTGGGTTATGTTCGCAATTACGGAACAGTTGGTTAATCTTCGACAGGCTGAAAATGCGCAGAAAGCGGCGCTTAGTGCAAATGAGGCGAAGTCTAATTTCCTTGCTAATATGTCGCATGAAATCAGAACGCCGATGAATGCGATTCTCGGAATGGATGAGATGATTATCAGAGAGGAGCATGGTAACGAGACGGTTATAAAGTACGCTAAGGATATAAAATCCGCCGGCAATATGCTCTTGTCAATTATCAATGATATATTAGATCTTAGCAAGATTGAATCGGGTAATGCAGAACTTGTTATTACAGATTTTGAGACAAGTAATGTTATAGAAGATATATCTAATATTACGAAGAGTCGTGCGGCAGATAAAGGATTGTCATATCATGTTGATGTTGATTCGAAAGTTCCGAAAGGCTTTGTCGGAGACGAGATTAGAGTACGACAGATTATGCTTAACGTAATCGGCAATGCCATCAAGTATACCAATGAGGGTTGGGTAAATGTTGATGTGAGATATGAGACTTCTGATGGCGAGGGAGTACTCGTAGTAGCCGTAACTGATACGGGTATAGGAATTAAGAAGGAAGATCAGAAGGAATTATTTAATTCCTTCAGCCGTCTTGAAGTAACCCGTAACAGGAAAATCGAAGGCACCGGCCTTGGTCTTACAATTACCTTAAACTATCTCAATATGATGGGAGGTCATATTGATGTAGAAAGTGAATATGGCAAAGGTTCGGTATTTACAATAAGTATTCCGCTAAAGACATGGGACGATACTCCGTTAGGTGACTTTAATGAATATTTAAAAAATGCGAAACCAATAGAAGAATATGTTCCTTTAATTATGGCTGAGGATGCAAAGGTTCTTGTGGTAGATGATAACGAGATGAACCTCGATGTAATTAACGGACTGTTAAAGCCGACCAAAGTATGTGTTGATAATGCATCAAGCGGTCCGGAAGCACTAGAACTCGTGAGAAGAAGACATTATGATTTGATCCTGCTTGATCAGATGATGCCTGATATGGACGGAACCGAGACTATGAATATTATGAAGTCTAAGGGGATTAAAGCACCGATTGTTGTACTTACCGCAGATGCGGGAGCAAAGCAGGAATATCTCGAGAAAGGATTCGACGGATTTGTTGCAAAGCCCGTAGAGGGAATAGAATTAGAGGAAGCACTTAAAGAATATCTTCCTAAAGAATTATTATTTAGTCATGAAAAAATTATGGAGGAGCTTCGTAAAGAAAAAGAACAGGAAGAGCGCATGGAGAAACTGGCGAATGAAAAGAAGAAGAAAGCGCTTATAATAGACGAGGATCCCAAGAAACTGCAAGAATTAATGGCGGAACTTGACGATTTATATGACGGTACATATGTAAGAGATATTGATAAAGCTAATAAATATTTGAGCCGTCATGACGTGGATTATGTGATTTTTAAGGATTTGAAGGTTGTAGAAAAGGCCAATAAAGTATAAAATATACATATTAGGCTGACTTATTCGGAGAGTGTAATATATATTTTTAAGGAGGTAACATTATGGCAGAAGTTGTTTTGACAACAGAAAATTTTTCAAAAGAAGTACTTGAGGCTGATAAACCGGTACTCGTTGATTTTTGGGCTACATGGTGTGGACCATGTCAGCAGCAGGGTCCTATTCTTAAGGATTTTGCAGAGGAGTTTGATGGAAAATATATCGTTGGTAAGCTTGACGTTGATGAGAGTCAGGAGATTGCAGGTATGTACAATATTATGAGTATTCCTACCATTAAGGTTTTCAAAGAAGGTAAGGTTACTAAGACTGCAGTTGGTGTTCAGTCAAGAGAACAACTGATTGACATGCTTGAGGCATAATCAGAATCTAACATCAATAAAATGAATTGCTCTATGAAAGGATTATCTATGATTGAATGCCACATAAAAGGATGCATGAATCTGGATGATCCTTTTTACAATTCTGAGATATTATCCGAACTTACGGATGAGAGAAAAGACAAAATACTTAAACTTAAAAATGAGCCTGACAGAAAGAGAAGTCTTATGGCAGGGCTCATGATACGAGATAATCTTAAGACTTATGGAATTAATCAGGAAGATATTAAAGTTACCGATAACGGAAGGCCGTATGTCAGCGGAATTGACTTTAATGTCAGTCACTCCGGAGATTATGTGGTAATGGCATTATCAGACGGTAAAGTCGGATGTGACATAGAGCAGGTAAAGGACAGAAATTGCTCGGCTGTTAATCGATGCTTTAAACCTTCAGAGATAAAATGGATAGAAGAATCTGAAGATAAGATACTTGCATTTTATAGGATATGGACTGCGAGAGAGAGTTATATTAAGCTTACGGGCGAAGGCATATTGCTTGATTTTAAGTCGTATGAGGTTAAGATTAAAGATTCGCTCAGTCTTCCGAAGGTGGAGGGAGACATTACTAATGCTACGCCGCTTGGAGTAGCAGAAGTTTATAGAGAGGGGAAGAAGGTTGACTGTGTTATAGCACAGTGGCTTTTCGCTGAGAACTATGTGATATCCGTATGTGGTGAGATATTGGGGGGATATTCATGAGTAATAGCAAATTTATGAAAGGTAATGGATTTGTGATTCTTGTAGGAATTATAACGGGAGTTGTTCTAATCGGTATAGTGGTTGGAATAATTCTATTCAACAATGCCCGTTTAAATAAGATATACACACCTAATCTTACCGTGGCCGAGGGCGAAGAAAGAATTATGCTTGTAGATTATTGTCATAAGACAGTTGGGACTAACGGCGGCGACGGATATAATGAGACGGTCCTTTATTATACGAAGGATGGGAAATGTGAAGTCCATTACTTTAGTCAGTATGAATATGAAGGTGAAATGTCTCATAGCATTTATGAAGTTGATAATAAAGTAATAGAAGATGTATATAAGATTCTTAGGGAACTTGATATGGCTTCATGGAATGAAAAGTACAAGAATTCGAAATATGTTATTACAGGCGCGGCTTATGTAGTAAAGTTTAGACTTAATGACGGCGAGTACGTAAGAGTGACTTCCGATAACATGCCGGAAGATGGTATAAGAAAAGCCTATAATATTGCGGCTTGCCTTGATGAATACGCAAATGACGGAAAAGAGACGGAGGCAAAATAAGTGAAGTTTGGCCAACATAAGATTAATAAAAATACGTTAATAAGATTTGCGGCAGTTACTATAGGGGTAGCTTTAAATGTTTTATTATCATATTTGTCATATGCAATAGATTTGCCCGTTTATTGGGACACTATCGGTACGATTGTTGTCGCTTGCATGGCGGGTATGTTCCCGGCAATTTCGGTCGCGGTTCTTACGAATGTTATTTGCGGAGCATTTAATGAGTACTCTTTGTATTTTGGAGTTGTTCATGTAGTTATAGCGGCACTTGCAGTGTGGTTGATTAGGAAAAAACCATTTAAGATGGTTTGGAATATAATTCTATTTATCTTACTTGCTGCTGTAATAAGCAGTATATTCAGTTCGATGATTCAATGGGCTGTAATGGGTGGCCCTCAAAATAATTCAGTTATGGTATTGCTTGAAACCATGGGATTTGAAAAGGGTGCGAAGCAATTCATTGTCTTTTTGGGAATCAACATTTTATTCAATATATTTGACAAGGGAATATGCCTGGGATTGGCGTTTGTTATATTGCACTTCGTTCCGAAAAACATCAAGGAGAGCATTGATATAAGCAGGTGGAAGCAAAGACCGCTTACGAAAGAGGAACAGGAGGCCATTGAAAATTGGAGTAATAACACCAAATTTTCAGCAAGAAAAAGAATTCTTCTTATAATGCTTACAATGGTTCTCGGCACAACTGTTGTAATCTCATGGATTAGTGTTACAAGATATTATAACGATCTTAAAGAAGATAAGACACAGGTGGCAATTAACGCAGCCCGACTTGCTGCATCTGTCGTAGACACTTCTAAGGTCGATGATTATATCAAGTACGGTGAAAGCGTACCGGGTTATAAAGAGACTGAAGATGCGCTGTATCGTATAAGGGAGAATTCTAACGGAGTAAATTATCTGTATCTTCTTAAGGTTGGAAGAGAAGGTTCTACTTTTATATTTGATTTGGACGCTGACCCTAAGTATATAAAAGAAGGCGAGGAAGAAAATCTGCAAGGGTATGAGCCGGGAGAATTTGTTCCGATAGAAGAAGCCTTTGAAGAGCATTTGGAAGATTTGTTAAGCGGTAAAGAGATACCGCCTATTGAGTCTGATGATACTTGGAGTTGGCTCGTAACGGCATATTATCCTGTTCATGACAGTGCCGGCAATCTGGTGTGCTATGCGGGTGCCGATGTATCGGTTGATTATCTTACCTACTTCGTTAGAGATTATGCAAGTGCGGTCCTTTTAATCATGGCCGGCATCCTGGTGCTTATCATTGTATACGGTATATGGACTACTAATTATTACACAGTATATCCGATTGAGACTATCGGTGTGTACGTCAGAGAATTTATAAGTGCGGGCGACGATAAAGAGAAGCTTGACGAGGCAGTTAAGAAAATTAAATCGCTTGATATAGAGACTAATGATGAGGTTGAAAGTCTGTACAAAGATATTGCGGAAATGGCATATAATCAGTCGGAGCAGATTCAGAGTATAAGAAGACTTTCCGAGAATACGGTAAAGATGCAGGATGGCCTTATTATTACAATGGCAGACCTCGTAGAAAACAGAGACGAGGACACAGGCTCGCATGTTCAAAAAACTGCGGCTTATGTTGAGATTATTGCAGAAGGTCTTGCGAAAAAAGGTTATTATCCTGAGAGGGTTACTCCGCAGTTTATATCTGATGTTGTAAGAAGTGCACCTCTTCACGATGTTGGTAAGATTAATATCCCCGATAACGTTCTGAATAAGCCGGGTAAGCTTACTGATGAAGAGTTCGAGATTATGAAGACTCATACAACTGCGGGCAGAGAAATTATGGAAAATGCCATTAAGACAATCGGTGGAGGCAACTACTTAAAAGAAGCCCGTAACATGGCCGGTTATCATCATGAGAGATGGGACGGTAAAGGTTATCCGGAGGGACTTCATGGTGAAGTTATTCCGCTTTCCGCTCGTATAATGGCAGTTGCGGATGTGTTCGATGCTCTTACTTCCGCGAGAGTATATAAGCCGGCATTCTCTTTCGAGAAGGCGCTTTCAATTATTGAAGAAGGAAAAGGTACTCAATTTGATCCGAAATGTGTGGAAGCATTTATGGATAACTTAGCAAGAGTTAGGGTTATATACAAGAAGTATAATCAGGATGTGTAGAATGCTTATGAAAAAAACATTTAACAGAAAAAACATTTCAATACTTTTAGTTATGACAGTCGTTGCGCTGCAGGTCATGCTATGTGCTACGGTAGCTTTTGCTGATACTGAAAATGTGTCATCAGACGGCAGCCAATTGACAGGTGGTGCGTATGCAGCAACAGGACAGGTTCAGGGTGTGGGATATTCTACGAAGTTATATGATGCCACTAACGGACTTGTGTCTTCTGATGCTATGTGTTTGTACAGTACGAGCGATGGTCGTATATGGATAGGCGGATACAGTGGAATCTTAGTATACGACGGCAACAGCTTTGAGCAGATGGATGCGTCGCAGGGATACACAAGCGGTCGTGCAATTTTTGAAGACAGCAAGGGCAGAGTATGGGTAGGAACTAATGACAACGGCGTTGTTGTAAAAGACTGTAACGAAGTAAAACATTTAACATATAAAGAAGGACTTCCGTCTTCTTCAATAAGAAGCTTTGCAGAAGACAGTGAGGGCAATATCGTTATTGGTACTACTGCAGGAGTATGCTATGTGTCGTCTGATATGGGGATTCATGCAATAGCCGACCCTGCAATTGACAAAGAAAGAATTCTTCAGGTTTGTTCAGATTCAACCGGTAAAATATATGGTGTGACGGGCGAGGGCGTAATCTTCGATATACAGGATAAGAAGATTCAATCCATAACTGACGGAGAAGCTCTTGGTATTGGCAAAATAACGACAATTCTGATAGATCCGACAACGAACGGTAATCTGTTTATAGGAACAGAAGAAGGTAAGATATATAAGGGCGCATATGGTGCAGGTGCCGAACAGTTACAATTAATAGAGACAGGAATCGGCAGTATTCACTGGCTTAATTACAGTGCAAACCGTCTGTGGGTATGCGACACATCTTCTATCGGATATGTAGATGATAATAACACATTTAACATAATTAATAATCTGCCGATTAACAGCGGACTTGAGATGATGGTATCAGACTATCAGGGTAATATGTGGTTTGCTTCATCTACTCAGGGCGTTATGAAAATAGCGACTAATAATTTCATTGACCTGATGGAAAAATATCGTCTGCCGAATGATGTGGTTAATACAACTTGCCTATATAACGGAATACTTTATATCGGTATGGACGAGGGAATTCTCGCAGTTGATGGAAGCGGCAATACGGTTAATAATGAAATTACTCAATACGTCGATAAGAGCAGAGTTCGCTGTATCAAAGAGGATAGGGAAGGTAATCTGTGGATTGCGACATATACGGATGATAAGGGACTTCTTCGTGTGGGAAATGACGGTGTAATAACCGCATTTAACAAAGAAAACGGAATGCCTAACAATAAGGTCAGGACAATAGTTCAGGCGACGGACGGCAGTATGCTAATCGGCTCTAACGGCGGACTTACTATCATTAAAGACGGCGCTATTGTTAAGAATGTAGGTGAAAATCAGGGCGTTAAAAACACCGTATTTCTTACTGTAGAGGAAGGTCTTGACGGTAAGATATATGCGGGTTCGGACGGTGACGGAATATACATAATCGATGGGGATAATATATCCAAAATCAACCGTGACGACGGGCTTACAAGTGATGTTATACTTCGTATTAAGAAGGACGAGCAAAGAGGAGTGCTTTGGCTTGCGACATCTAACTCAATACAATATATAAAGGACGGAAAGGTGAACAGTGTAAGTACATTTCCGTATAATGATAACTATGATTTGTATTTTGACAAAAGCGGAGGAATATGGACACTTGCTTCCTCGGGAATATACAATATAGCGGCCGATGATATGATTAACGATACGGTTGTAAGCTATAATCACTATTCGTTAGACGATGGACTGCCTTACGGAATAACAAGTAATTCCTTTAGCGCAATGGATGGTGAAGGGAACCTTTATATCTGCGGAAGACAGGGTGTAATTAAAGTTAACATCAATAACTTCTATGAGCAGACAGGTAAGATTCTTACGGGAATTAAATCAATAACCTGCGATGAGGAGAAGATAGAGCCCAATTCTGACGGATCATATACAATTCCATCATCCGACGGGCGTATTAACATCGCGGTATCCGTAATGGATTATAGTATGAGAGATCCGCTTGTTCATGTTTATCTCGAAAATGGACCTGATGAAGGTGTTACGGCATTTAGCAGTAAACTGACCGGGTTAGAATACACGGATATGCCTTACGGCAACTATAATTTACATATAGAGATTCTTGATAATGCGACAAAGAGTATCATAAGCGATGACGTATATAGTGTGGAGAAAGAAGCAAGGCTTGGTGAAATAGCAATCATTCAAGTGCTGCTTGTTATAATTATTGCGGGGCTTGTCGGATTCGGTGTATGGTGGATTATTAGGAATACGACTATTAGAGGGCAGTATGAAGAAATTCGTAAGGCCAAGGAAGAGGCTGAGAGGGCCAATTCGGCTAAGTCAAAATTCCTTGCTAATATGTCTCATGAGATAAGAACTCCGATTAATACGATTATGGGAATGAACGAGATGACGCTTAGAGAAGATGCGTCTAACGTGCCAAAGAGCTACTATCGTGCGGTGCTCAGTAATTCTCATAATATTGGAAATGCGTCTGAGACACTTATAAGTCTTATCAATGACTTGCTCGATATGTCTAAGATTGAATCGGGTAAGATGCATCTTGTTGAGCAGGAATACGACATGAGAGATATGCTTCGTTCCTCTCTTGCAATGGTAAGACAAAGGACTATCGACAAGGGGCTTACATATGATGTAATCGTAGATGAGAAGCTGCCTTGTACCATGTACGGAGATATTGCGAAGATTAAGCAGATCTTAGTAAACCTTCTTACTAATGCCGTAAAATACACCGAGATAGGAGGCTTTGCTCTGTGTGTAGCCGTTGTGGGAAGAAATGAGGATAACATAGATCTTCGAATCAGCGTTAAAGATACGGGAATCGGTGTTAAGGAAGAAGAAATAGATAAGCTCTTTACTGCATATGAGAGACTTGATGAAGTTAAAAACAGCGAGATTCAGGGAACAGGGCTCGGACTTGACATCTCCAAGAGACTGGCACATCTTCTGAATGGAGAACTTACCTGCGAAAGTGTATATGGTAACGGAAGTGAATTCATTCTTACAGTTACACAAAAGGTTGTAGATGAGAAACCAATCGGAATATTTGTAGAAAAGGATGAAAGCGAACAAAGAGGATATGTACCGTTATTTATCGCACCTGATGCCGACATACTTGTGGTTGATGATAATCCTATGAACCTTAACGTAATAAAAGGTCTTCTGCAGGCGACTAAAGTATTTGTAACAACGGCAACAAGCGGTGAGGAAGCTATATATAAAGTTAAGGATTCGCATTTTGACGTTGTGCTCTTAGACCATATGATGCCGGGACTTGACGGAGTGGAGACGCTAGAGCGAATCAGAAAATTTGCGCCGGATATTCCGGTGTATGCACTTACTGCTAATGCTACACTTGGAGAAGATTTCTATCTGTCTAAAGGATTTAACGGATATCTTACCAAGCCCGTTGACACTGATACATTAGAAAAGACCATAATGAAGCATCTTGACGAAGCGAAGATGATTAAGGCCGATAAGGATATAGAGGTTGATGAAGTTACGACGATGCCGGATAATAAAATGTGGCTATACGACGTTGAGGGCTTGAATGTAGACGAAGGTATTAAGAATTCGGGTGGAGTAACTAATTACATTTTCTCTCTTAAGATGTTCCTCGATATGATAGACGAGAACACGGAGGTTATCAGTAAGTCGTATGTTGAAAATAACATAAGAATGTATACGATTAAAGTTCATGCGCTTAAGAGTAATGCTCGAATAATCGGTGCGGAGAAATTGTCAGAATTAGCGGAGAAGTTAGAGATTGCCGGTAACGAGCACGATAAGAAATTTATCGATGACAATAACCAGAAACTTCTGGTTGAGTACGTGGCTTATAAGCACAGACTTTCACGACTTAAAGAGGAATCAGAGGCCGACAATAATGATGACTCGAAAGAGATGATTCCTGAAGATGTACTTAAGGATGCATATGAGGCGTTAAAAGATATGATACCTCAGATGGATATAGATGCAGTTGAAATGATACTCGATGACTTGAAAGACTACAGACTCCCCAAGGAGGATGAGAAGAAGATGGATAGTCTTCGTAAATGTCTTAAGAATGTTGACTGGGAAGGAATGGAAGAGTTGATTGGGCAGTAGCAATATAGAAAGGATTATGTAATGCAACAAAAAGTATTGTTTACCGCAGGTAAAGAAACCTTTGTGGTTCGAGTGCTCACCAAGAAAATAGAAGAAATGGGAATGGAATGTCTCTGTTTACCTTGTGAGATAGAGAGTCTGAAAAATGTTATTGATGAGGTTAGTCTTATCAGTGTCTATCTCGACGATGATAATTTTGTCGACGAGGATACGATACAATATATGACCGACCATATGGCTGAAAAGGACGGACGATTTATATTAATCGGCGAGCAGTCATATATTAATACCATTAAAAAGAATATTCCCGATGGTCTGATTTATAAGGAATTTCCAAGACCTGTTAACAACAACGATTATGCCAAAGCGGTTAAGGAATATTTTACTAAGGAGTCGAGAGGAGAGCTTAAGAAAAGGATACTTATAATAGATGACGATCCGCAGTATCTTAATCTGGTGCGTGAATGGCTTAAGGATATTTATAAAGTGTCGCTTGCCAATTCAGGTCTTCAGGGTATCAAATTCCTTGGCAAGAATAAGGTCGATCTTATCCTTCTCGATTACGAGATGCCCATAACAACGGGACCACAGGTATTGGAAATGTTAAGAAATGACGATGAAACTAAATCCATACCGGTTATGTTCTTAACAAGTAAGAGTGATAAAAAAAGTGTAATGGAAGTAGTTGAACTGCGCCCCGAGGCGTATTTCTTGAAGACTATTCAAAAGGATGAACTCATTGAAAAACTGACAGAGTATTTTATTAATAAGAAATAAGAACTACATAAATTAAAGAAATAAAGTTAATTGAAATAAAGATAATCGAATTAGAGTTTGTTGAATTAAAGAAATAAGTGAGTTAAAGAAATAAAGGGAAATTATATGAAGAGATTTAAAAGCATTGTATTATCGGCAGTCTTAGTGTCGACGCTTATTATAACAGGTGGCCTTACGGGTTGCTCTAAGAGTAGTGATAACTCGTCTAAGACTAACAGTAGCGAAGCTAAGACTAACAGTAGCGATTCAAAATCGACTGCAGAAGAATTTGGTAATTATCACCCTGCTATGCCACAGGTGTCATATATTGACGAGGAAGCTAAGATAATTAATAACGGCACGGTGCCTGATGAATACGAGCAGCCGGCAACTCATCAGGGTAAGCTTCAATATGAAGATTATAAGACGAAAGATTATGATGATGACGAACATGAGATGGAGAAATATCTGGTTGTATATACGCCATACGGATATGATCCAAGTAAAGAGTACGACATAATGTATCTTACGCACGGCCATACAGGTGGGGCGACAACATGGCTTGGTTCTCCTACCGAATCACATGAGGCAAAACATGTGTTAGACCATCTTATAGAAGATGGTAAAGTAAGACCGATGATTGTTGTCAGCATGACTTATTATGATGACAATACTGATGAGAATACTAGCGATTATGATAAGAACCTGTTAGACTTTTTTGGCAAAGAGCTTAGAAATGACATTATACCGATGGTGGAATCAAAATACAGTACTTATGCAAAATCGTTAGATTATGAAGGGTTTAAAGCTTCAAGAAATCACCGTATTATGGGTGGATTCTCTATGGGCGGTGTAACTACAAATCTGCAGATTTGTGAGTCAATGGATTATTTCAAATATTATATGCCCGTATCAGGTTCTTTATATTGGAGCAATTTTGCATTTAATGATAAGAACTTTGATGCAGGAAGTAAGATGTCAGAGCTTATTACGCAGCAAGGATACGGACATGATGATTTCTACATATATATATCAACAGGTACATTGGATTTTGCTAAGAGAATAGTTGAGAGACAGGTATCATCAATGAAGAATAGTGATATGTTCACATACGGAAAACCGGGTGAGGAAGGTGTTAACTGTTCTTATGGATTGGGAACTAATGAAGGACATAACGCTCACGGAAGAGAGACGGCTATGTTCAATGCACTTCCTGCTTTATCGGCTCTTATCGGAGCACAGCAGTAATAGCATTTCATTGACGAGAAGGGGAGTTTGTTATAAGATATACAAGGGTGTTTTTCATGATATAGTGATGAAATAATATCTTGAAAGTGGAGGTACTTAGATGAAAGAAAAAGTCAACAACAAGAAACCATGGTTTTCGATGGCGGTTTCGCTGTGTATAGCGGTATTGTTCTATTTTATACTCAGTAATCTGGATACATTCTGGAGTATAATATGTACGATAGCTTATTACATATATCCTGTTATTGCAGGTGTGATTTTGGCATATCTTATCAACCCGTTGATGAAAGTATTTGAAAATAAAATATTTGGTAAGACGAAGAAAGGAATCAGAAGGGCCCTTTCTTTGACAGTATCAATAGTAATCGTTTTGCTTGCAATCGGTGGAGTTATAATGATACTCGTTCCGACGCTTTACGATAGTGTACTATCAATATATGCAAATAAAGATTCTTATATTACACAAATTACTGATTTGCTTAATAATCTTGGCGCGAAGTCAATTCTTACATATTTTGAGGAAATTACTTCAGAGCAAACAAGTCTGTTTGATACGGTTATAGGTTATATCACCAATAACGGTTCTTCTATTAAAGAAGGAGTAATGTCTGTAGGAGGACACGTAGGTGCGTGGGTATTAGGTCTGATATTCGCAATATATTTCCTTGCAGGAAAAGACAAGATGCGAGATTCGTCAAAGAAGCTTTTAGCAAGCTTTATTAAGAATGAAGAGAAGACAGAAGTAGTATTAGGTCATATCACTAATATCGATGAGATTGTTTCTAAATACTTAGCATTTACTATCGTAGACAGTATTCTTATCGGTGTGGCAACAGGAATTTTCATGGCCATATTTGGAATGGAATTTACCGGATTGCTTGCGGTAATCATCGGTGTTACCAACCTGATACCAACATTCGGACCTATTATAGGTACGGTAGTCGGTGCAGTATTACTTCTATTGTCTAATCCTTGGGATGCATTATGGTTTGTAGTATTTGAATTAGTATATCAGACACTTGACGGATATGTAATCAGACCGAAATTGTTCGGTAAGACTCTTGGTGTATCAGGTCTTGCAATCTTAATCGCGATTATCGTCGGTGGAAGAATATTAGGAGTCGTAGGTATCTTACTTTCAATCCCTGTAGTGGCTATAGGTGATTACTTAATTAAGAGAGTATATATTCCTACAAGAAGAGAAAAGGCTAAGAAAGAAGCTGAAGAAAAGGCGCGGTTAGCTAAAGAAGAACAGGATAAAGCAACAGATATTGACAAGAATATGTAGGTCGCCAAATCGACTCATTTATTTTTATGGCGATGAGTGTAAATATGTGAAATAAAAAGGAGAGATTAAGATGGTTAAATGGACAAATTATGATGAATTAAGTTCAGCAAAGAAATTAGAAGGGCTTAAAGGAAAGGTTGACGTTAAAGCAGTGATGAGTGGTGATAACGGAGCCAAGAGAGTTAAAGAATCAAATGTTCCAATGTCATCTAATCTCGTATATAACTTCGCATCTAAAGCAGTTGATGACGAAGTGATTGATGCGTTACAGGAGTTGGCCGATGAAGCACAGCTCGTTGATAAATACGAGTGCCTTTATAACGGTGAAGTTGTTAACACGGGTGAGAAGAGACTTGTCCTTCATCAACTTACACGTGGACAGCTTGGCGATGATGTAATTGCAGATGATGATAATAAGAGAGATTTCTATACAAAGCAGCAGGAGAGAATTGCTGAATTTGCTAATAAAGTTCATAACGGTGAGATTACTAATGCAAAAGGCGAGAAGTTCACAACTGTAGTTCAAATCGGAATCGGCGGTAGTGACTTAGGCCCTCGTGCTATGTATCTTAGCCTTGAGAACTGGGCAAAGACTAACGGATGCTTCAAGATGGAAGCAAAGTTTATCAGTAATGTCGATCCTGATGATGCATCAGCTGTTCTTGCAGGAGTAGATGTTGCACATGCAATATTTATCCTCGTATCTAAATCAGGTACTACTTTAGAGACACTTACTAATGAGTCGTTTGTAAAGGATGCTCTTAAGAAAGAGGGCGTTGATGCAAGTAAGCATATGATTGCCGTTACAAGTGAGACTTCACCTCTTGCTAAGAGTGACGATTACTTAGACGCATTTTACATGGATGATTATATCGGCGGAAGATTTTCTTCTACATCATCGGTTGGCGGAGCAGTTTTATCACTCGCATTCGGTCCTGAGATCTTCGCAAGATTTTTAGACGGTGCTGCAGCAGAAGATAAGATGGCAACATCGAAAGACATTCGAAAGAATGCAGCGCTTATGGACGCTTTAATCGGTGTATATGAGAGAAATGTGTTAGGTTACAATACTACCGCAGTTCTGCCTTACTCTCAGGCACTCAGTCGTTTCCCTGCACATTTGCAGCAGCTCGACATGGAGTCTAACGGTAAGAGCGTTAACAGATTTGGAGATCCGATCGATTATAAGACAGGCCCCGTAATCTACGGTGAGCCGGGAACTAACGGACAGCATTCGTTCTATCAGTTGTTACATCAGGGAACGGATATTATTCCTCTTCAGTTCATCGGATTCAAAGATTCACAGATGGGTGAAGACGTAGTAATCGAGAAC
>JAIKVT010000153.1 GCA_024685495.1 Lachnospiraceae bacterium | reverse complement strand
ACTTCATCCAGGAATACTTCGGGATGACCGACGAGGAAATGGCTGCCTATTTCCCGACAGATATTCCGCGCAGCGTGGATGAAATACCGAATGCAATTTAATCCTGGTATAAACAAGAAACCGCCTGAAGCATCAGGCGGTTCCTTATATTCACCACACAAGTTAAAACACAAGACTATTATTCTTGCACATGAGAGAATTGAAGAAAATGTGCACATGTATCATATTGGATATTTGTCATTGCACACATCATAGGAATTGGTGTGTTTTTATCGCCAGTATACATATAGTTTATTAGTTTACATCTTGTTGCGTCGCAATAATGATATCTGGAACAACCCGAACATTTTTCCATCATTTCTTTATCCCAAGCAGCAAATTCTTGTAATAAAGAATAATTATATTCACCAGGCTTATATACTGTTCCCAAACAATATTCTTTATTCCCTACAGAAAGCATACATGGATAAATATCACCATTTGAATCAATGTGAAACGAAGTTATCCCACCATTACATGGTGAATTTTTAACTTTATGTCTTGCTGCATCTATCCCATATATCTTTACTGAATCACCTAGTTCACTTTGATATTTAGCTAAATTTACATATTCCATATGTAGAATATGAGCAGTTTCTTTCGACCACGATGATATAAATACATCCGGTACCGGCTCTACTATTGTGAATCCCAATTCTACAAGGTGCTGAACGTTTTTTGTTAATGAAGATACCGTATCAGGAGTTATCGTCATACGTGCAGATATCTTGTTATGAAGATCAGGAAACAGTTTTATTTTTTCTGTGACAATATCATATGTACCTTCACCATTAAAAGATACACGATTTTTATTATGTGATTCAGAAGCTCCATCTATACTGATGCCAATATGAGCCATTTCTTTTAGTAAATAAGATGCAATATGCGGTGTCAGAAGCGTTGCGTTTGTGGTTATCTCAAAATCAACTTTATCACCAAAGGTTTTTTTATATGCATTAACAATATAAGTCAATAAATCAAAATATAATAGTGGTTCTCCGCCATGAATGCGGATATGTGTTAGCTCATTACTATAATCTATCTTATCTCTTAGAAAATCAATAGAAGCCTCTATGGTTTGAGGTTGAATAACACTACTATTAAGTTTTTCACCTTCATAGCAGTATTTGCAACGCAAATTACATCTGTTGGTTATCCATAAAGTTGCGTTCATACTAATTCACTCATTCCTCTGTATTGATTTAGCCATTACCCCCATATTCTCTCCATTAAGCTTAATTTTTGAGGAAGGCAATGCTGCTTAAAATAATCAGGATTTCTCTGTGCTAATAAAAGATAATATGGACAACTCCAACAAAAGAGACTAACCGGACAATCTCTACATTCTTCTGCTTTCATTGGATCAATTTTGGATAATGCGATATATGCGGGATGAGTTGAATAATCAACTGATTGAAAATAAGCTCGTAAACTTGGTACATCAGCAATATTACATATAGAATAATCCTCTTTTTCCAACATCGGGCATGGAAAAACCATCCCATCATACCTTATAAACAAGGAATCATATCCTCCCTGACAAGTACATCCAATTTCATTCTCTACAGGAACCGGTTTTACTTCTCGACGTTTCCTGTCACTGTATCGCTCTTCTACTTTCCCAAGAATATCCATGTTATTTTTTGCTCTTCCTAGAACATCAAACTTGCGCAAAACAGGGGCCACTTTAAGAGATGAACATAGTTCAAGAAAAGCATCTTCAAACAATGCATTTTGTGGAGTTGAAACCATAGATAAAGATATATCCGATAGTCCATGCTCTTGTAGAAGCTTTATCGCATTAATAACCTGAGCGAAAACTCCTTTCCCTCTGATAACTGAACAGGTATCCTCATCAACACCATCCATGCTTAAATCAATACTAGATAACTTCTGTGATAATAGCGATGCCATTTGTTCGTTAATGAGGGTGCCATTTGTCATAACAGAGATAGCCCCATCGAATCGAGAAGATAAATATTCCAACAATTCAGAAAAATCACTTCTTGCCAATGGTTCACCACCTGTAAGAACAATCTTTTTAGGCGAACACTCTATTATTTTATCTATAATCTTTTTCATCTCATCAGTGTCGAAACATTCTTTTTCATGCATTGTGTCTGCAGATACTGAACAATGTCGGCAATGAAGATTGCATCGTTTTGTCATCATCAAACTTATATCTGAAAAAGAGCCAGTAACATCCATGTTGGCATCTACAACTATACCAGCATTACGCAATTGTCTAATTAATTCAGACATATACTCTCGATCTTCATCATCTGCAAGCATAGGAAGGAGCTTTTCTTCAGTATATCCTAGTTCAATCGCTCGCATGAGAATGCGATAACAAGACTCGGAAAACTTCATCCAGCAGCCCGTACGCCTATTGACTGCTACTACCCTGTTTTCATGATGTAGAATACCAACATAATCCGCAATTACCATTTTCGTCCCTCCATTATTCAAAATCTCCATCTTCCCTAAGATTATCTCATTTGTCCAAATACACTTTTAAAAATCATCATTATCTGATAAACCAGATTGAAATCAATCATATAATTGCTATCAAATATATGGCTTTGATAAAACAATCACAAACCATTTTAGTGCTCGACCTAATCAATATATACAATACATCTATATCTGATTATCCATGTATTATCTTGGATTCATCTAAGATATAATTTCCTACCTTTGAACGTTCATACAGCCCTCGATAATATTCAGATTCTTCCATCAAATCATCATGTTTGCCACTTAGAACAACTCTACCATCTGAAATAACGAAAATGCGATCCACATCTGTAATACTTGATAACCTATGTGTAATAAAAACTAAGGTATGACCCTTAAGAGATGACTGAATTGCTTCCATTATTGCTCGTTCCGTATTGTTATCAAGCGCAGATGTTGATTCATCAAAAATAATAATTTGTGGCTGAAAAAACAAAGCCCGGGCAATAGCAATACGTTGCTTTTCACCACCAGAAAGCCTTATGCCTTTTTCACCTATTTGTGTATCAATTCCATCCGGAAGAGATGAAATAGGTTTATCCAACTTTGCACATTTTATAATATAATCCAATTTGCTCTCTTCAACAGTTTCACCCAACAAAATATTATTCCGAATAGAATCATTGAACAAATATGCATCTTGTGTCACAATGCATATTTTTTTACGTAATTCTTCCACACTATACTCATTGATATTAATATCATCTATGAATATTTCACCTTTATCAACATTCCACAATTTATATATTAAACTGGAAAGGGTTGATTTGCCGCAGCCCGTCTCACCAATAACCGCGCTCGATCTTCCACCGTCAAAGGTTATACATATATCATTAAGCACTCTTTTTTCATCTGTATAACCAAATTCTACATTTCTAAACTCTATCTTTCCTTTATTGATCTGCTTTGTTGATGATAAGTTTTCATCTATTTCTATTGGCGAATCTAAAATACCAAAGACACGCTTTATTGAAACATATGCTTCCTGTAATTGAATTCGACTTCCCATCAAACTTATTAATGG
>JAIKVT010000081.1 GCA_024685495.1 Lachnospiraceae bacterium | reverse complement strand
TTAGAAAAGAGGGTAGCAGTCATTATGACTTTTATATAAGTCCCAAGCTACTATATGATTATACCGGTTTCTATTTTGATGATGACATAATAGAAGAATGATTTATAATAGTAATCCCGATATTTGATACAATGTCAAATATCGGGATTAATTATTCTATTAATTAATCTTATAGTATGCTATAATAACATATATAAATGCAGGAGGATGATGCATATGGTAACACAAGAAAGTATGTGGAATGCTGTAAAAGATCTTTCGGATGAAGGAAAGCAAGAAGTATATAATTTCGCAATTACACTTAAGGATTCTAGCAATGTTTTTGCACCCATTTCAGAAGAACATATGAAATCGGATCTGAAGAAGAGTGAAGAACAAATAAAGCAGGGAGACTTTAAGCCATATAAGGAAAGTCTTACCGGAATGAGAAAGGAGCTCGCATTCTGATGCGTGAATATGAAGTAGTGGTTACTCGCGAAGCAGAAAACCAACTTCGCGAATACATTGATTATATCCTTCACACCTTCAAATTAGAACAGGCGGCAGATGCAGTTTGGAGCGATGCTATGGAGACAATGGAGCAGCTTACGAGAATTGCCGGAAGTATACCGGATATGACAAAGCCGGGATTTGAAGGATACAAGAGGATTAATTTTCTTCATCATAGTTATGCAATTATTTATAGAGTCGATAATGGTGTTGCATATGTCGAAAGAATCTTTCATCAGTCTCAAGATATAGATAACAAATTTATATAATTACAATTGTAATTATATAATGGCGAAGCTTAAGAAATGAAACGACAAATAGTGTTAAGGATCGGTATTTACATACCGGTTTTTTTAGTTTTAAAGACTTTTAGTTTATTGAAAAAACACCTCATTTTTAGTAGAATATTAACGTAGCAACTTGTTGTAAGAAATGGTTTAAATACATACTTTATCTGCTTCTGTAGAAGAAGTAGCTAAGGCAGGTAAGTTCTAATATAGACATCTTAATTAAATAGTAATATTTTTCGGGGTGATTCAAATTATTTGTTTTTTGATTCGCTCCGATTTGTTATAATGAACGGGGCATCGCTATCTACGATGCTCTTATTATGTTGCGTGTCAGAGTTTTAATCAGATTAAATAAAAAGGGAATATTGAATTGGCCTATAATACGAATGTGTATTTTGTATTGTTTTTGCCGATTGTAATAATACTGTATCAGATTATTTCAAGTAGATTTAGATGGTTTGTATTACTTATATCAAGTATAGTATTTTTTATGTTAATCAGTAAGTGGTTAATAGTTTGGGCATTTCTTGCCATAATAATCGCTTACACATCGGCAAGAGTAATAGAATATAAAAGAGAGACTACAAATAAATATAAAACACTTAAATGTATCATGCTTGTCGGTATATGTTCTTTGATTGCGATACTTGCAGGATTAAAATACACAAATTTTGCATTCGAGTTAATCAATAGCATTACTGATACGGGATTATCATTTGAAAGTATTGCTGTTCCGATTGGTATTTCATTTTATACTTTGCAAGCTGTAGGCTATGTGCTCGATGTATATTGGGAAAGAATAGATGCAGAACATAATATTTTAAGATTGAGTTTATTTATTTTGTTCTTTCCGACCTTGATGGAAGGTCCGATTTGCAGATATAGCGATACAAAAGACCAATTGTTTGAAGGCAAACCTATAACAGCAAGAAGCCTTCGACAAGGCGCTATACGAATTGGGTGGGGATTGTTCAAAAGAATGATAATTGCCGACAGACTCAATGCTTTAATTAATTATTTCTATCTTACCGATCCTCATTATGAAGGTATGATAGTAATAATTTGCGCAATTCTAACAACACTTCAACTATATGCAGAATTTGCAGGAACAATTGATATCGTAATTGGCTCGGCTTTAATTTTTAATATAAAACTGCCTGAGAACTTCAGACAGCCGTTTATGGCAAAAAGTGCAGCCGAGTTCTGGAGAAGATGGCATATAACACTTGGCGTATGGTTAAAAAGTTATGTGTTTTATCCCGTGACAACTTCCCGACTTGTCAAAAAATGGAATAAGTTTGCCAGAAAGAGAATCGGAAAGCATTTTACCAAAGTTGTTACATCCACTATAGCTTTGTTTCCGGTATGGTTAATCAATGGATTGTGGCATGGCCCTAAAGTAACTTATATTGCTTATGGTATGTACTATTTTATAATCTTAGTACTTGAGATTGCCTTTGAGCCTGCAGGAAAGGCCTTTTGGAAGAAAGTTCATTTAAGAGAAGATGGATTTATAGTTAAAGCTGTCAGATTATTTAGGACATGGATTATTATTGTAATTGGTGAAATGTTATTCAGAGCCGAGAGTATTTCTCAGTTTATAAAACTATGTGCGAATATATTTACTTCTAATTTTGATGGCGGTCTTATGAAAGGAAAGCTCGTGGACATGGGGCTTTCAGTAGAGGATTTGTTTGTTGCATTATTTGGAATTGTAATTATGTTTGTTGTTGATGCAATAGTAGAGAAAAGGCCTGATTTTTTCGAGACAATTCCTACTCTTTCAAGAACAAAGAGATGGTTAATATATTATTTTGTAATTATAATGATAGTAATATTCGGAGCTTATGGAGAGGCATATAAAACGGTCGAACTAATATATGCTAATTTCTAGAGGGTAGAGCAATGAAGAAAATATTAAGCGCTACAATTTTTTTCTTAATATTAATAATTATATTGGTTGGTTTAGGCTTTTTATTATCACCTAATTATTTATTTAAGAATCAGATGGTAAATAAAAAGAGTGATATTAGCACCAAACTTGCAAAGGAAGAACCATATACTATAGATATAATAGTTTTGGGTGATAGCGAAAGCTATACGAGCATATCGCCGCCTGAGTTGTGGCGAGATTATGGATATGCATCATATAATTGCGGTGGGATTGGAGCAACGCTTACAGATATTCAGGACGTATATCAGGCTGTGTTATCAAATCAACAGCCTAAGATAGTTTTATTTGAGACAAATGCTTTATATAGAGTAGATGGCAGAAGAAAAGAAGCTGATAATTTTATATCTGATATTATGCATAAGATTCTACCGGTAACAAAGTATCATGATAATTGGAAAATGCTTTTTCAAGATACGAGAAAAGGCTATTACAAAGGTTTTACAATAAGCCATACAATCGATCCGTGTGATAACAAAGAATATATGATAATGACGGATGATGTTGAAAATGTTATAAATGACAATTATGATACATTAAAGGATATTTATAAATTATGTAAAGAAAATGGTGCCTCGCTTGTTTTATATTCTGCACATTCTCAGACTAATTATAATTACGCCAAGCACAATGGTTTAAATAAAATCGCAAAAGAGCTGAATGTTGATTATATAGATATGAATCTTCTAAATGACGATATTAAGATTGATTATACAACGGATACAAGGGATCGAGGTGATCATCTTAATGTCTACGGAGCTTCAAAGAGTACAGCGTATATCGGCAAATATATTAATGACAACTACAACATTACGGATAGAAGAAATACCAATATAGCAAAGTCTTGGGATGAAATGCTGGATGAATATAATAAGGAGTTGATAAATAAGTGATTCTTTTAAATGTGTACACTTAATGGGACACATTTTATGAGACAATAAAATCATATAAAAACAGGTGACATTAAAAACCTATAATTTGTAGTGAAATATGGTCCATGTTATAATTGTTTGTAAGATAATAGTGTAATGAGGGTTTTGCCACGGGGTGACAGTTATGTATGATGAAGATGTTGATGATTCATTTGATTCAATGTTTGATTATGATGATGACGGATATTTAGATCCTGATGAACGAATGATGCAGATAGATTATATGGATGAAGAATATACTGGGCGTGATTCCTTTGATACTGACTATGACAGTTCATATGGAGCAGGTATTCCGTATAGACCGTCTACAAGTAATACGTATAAGCAAAATAGTACATATAAGCAAAATAATACATACACGCAAAGCAATACACAAAACAGTGCACACAATAATGCGAATGCTAATCAAACATCTGAAGTTGAGAAAGAGAAAGAAAACATTAGTCTTGCTCAAAGCCTTGTTATTATATTGACATTAGTAATTGCCGTTGCTGTATTGGCTATAGTACCAAAGGGAAGTAATTATTATTCATTTCTTCCGATAAGTATTGGTTTTATAATCGGATACTTTATTGATAAAGAGACAAAGTATGCCAAAGCTTTTTTGGTTGTGTCGATTATATGGTCAGTTTGTTTTTTGCTACGTGCGCTTACAGATCTTATAGGATTAATAGGGAATATTATATGATGAAAGGAGAGGTGTGCTATGGGTGATGAAGGATTTTGGGATTTTGACGGCGATGGAGAATTAAATGGGTTTGAAGTAAATATGATGATGGAGGACATCGACGAAGAGATCAATGGAAGACATAATCAATTTGCATTTGATGAAGAGGATTATGAAGATGATTATGATGATGATTTCTACGATGATGATGAGATGCAAGAAGATATAGATGATTTTGACGCAGACGACTTTGACGATGAAGGTGAGTGCTGGTAATATAAGTTTAAGGAAGAGGTTTATATGGATAACGAATCAAATAATAAACCAAAAGTAAATAATAGAAAGCTTGTTATTACTGCAATGTCTCTTATTGCTGTATCATTTGCTGTGATAATAGTATCAGTTTGTAGTCTTAGTTTTCCGGCTTCAAGTAATAATAAGACTGATTCTGAAGATACTACACAGTCTGCATCTACAAGTGATTCGGGTACGATGAAGGATTCGGATGGATTATCAACAGATGCCGGATTATCCAACGGAACAAGTAGCACAAATTCATCGTCCACGAAAAGCAGTACAAGTTCATCGTCTAAGAAAGGCGGCACGAGTACGACTTATAACAAAAAAGGAGCAAGTTCATCATCAAGTAATAGTAGCAACTCTAACTCTTCATCATATAAAAAGAGTGGGTCGACAAGCTATGGAACAAGTTCATCATATGGTAAGAGTAGTTCATCTAATTCAAAGTCAAGCTATGGAAGCTCTTCCGGTTCAAAGTCAAGCTATGGAAGCTCTTCCGGTAAGAATAAATCTAATAGCGCATATCAGAGTTCTTTGAATTATGATAAAGGATATAATGCCGTATATGAAGATGATGATTATAGTTATTACAGGTATAAGAATGAT
>JAIKVT010000052.1 GCA_024685495.1 Lachnospiraceae bacterium | reverse complement strand
AATCCTAATGAGTCTAAGGATGTTGACGGGTTAGAGTTTGAGACGGTGATGTCGTATAATCCGATGAAGCCATTTCACAGGAAGAATGCAGGTTGGGTTGGATATATATTCAAGGTGGACGGAATGCGCATTTACGTTGCGGGAGATACTGATGCAACTAAGGAAGCGAGAGCTGTAAGATGCGACGTGGCGCTTATCCCAATTGGCGGAACTTATACAATGGATGCGAAGCAGGCGGCGGTACTTGTTAATGACATTTGTCCGAAGGTTGTAATCCCGATACATTATGGCTCGATAGTCGGAAAGCCCACAGACGGTCAGGTGTTTGCCGAAAATGTGAAGGAGCCGATTAAGGTGGAGTTTAAGATAGAGTTCTAGGATAATATAGATTATATAAGGCAAGAGTTTTGCGCTCTTGCTTTTTTATGTCCATATAATTGGACACATATTATGATAATATTTAAATGTGCCTGATAATAGCCCGGCTAATAGCCTTGCCTACCTTGATGTGCCAGAGGAAATCTTTACTTTTTGGAGTGAAACCTTCTAAAATCTTTACTTTTTTGTTGATTTAGAGTAGAATAAGTAAAGATAATGGAGGCTAAAATGATTTCGTATGAGTATCTCGAGAAAATATTAGAAGATAAAGGTATTAGTAAGACAGAACTTTCTGAAGAATTAGGACTTTCGACACGTACGGTTGCTAAAATTGGAAAGGGTGAAAAGCTTTCCAAAAGAAGCTTACAAAAAATAGCCGACTATCTGGGAGTCGCTCCGGAATTGCTCGCGAAAGAGGTTTCTGATAATAAAATACTTCAGATACTTCGTGAAGAAAAAGATTTGAAATTGCCGGGTGGGCTCTACCACGAATTGCAGATTCGGATGACATATAATTCTAATCATATTGAAGGAAGTAAATTGTCACAGGATCAGACAAGAGAGATTTTTGAGACTAATACTTTAGATGTTGGCGATGGTATACCGATAGATGATATCTTAGAGACTGTGCATCATTTTCGGGCAATTGATTATGTGATTGATATTGCGGAGAATGAGCTTTCGGAAGAGGACATCAAGCATATGCATTACATTTTAAAACACGATACTAAGGATTCAATGCTTGATTGGTTCGCCGTCGGAGAATATAAGCAACGCGCGAACATGGTCGGAGGCAGAGAGACTTCCAAACCGTCAGAAGTTAAGCGGCATATGCAGACCCTTTTAGAAGAGTATAATGCGAAAGACAATGTGTTGATAGAAGATATCATTGAACTACACGCTGAATTCGAATATATTCATCCTTTCCAAGACGGCAACGGTAGAGTAGGTCGACTCGTAGCGTTAAAAGAGTGTCTTAGACACAATGTAATACCTTTTATCATAGAGGATTCGAAGAAGAGTTACTATTACAGAGGACTGTCTAATTGGCGCGATGAAAGAGGCTGGCTTATAGATACGTGCCTTGATGGTCAAGACACATTTATTAGATTATTGAATATGCTTGATATTAAGAGTGAAGATTTATAGAAGACATGGAGAATAATATGAGTAATACACAAGCACCTACACCAATTAAGAAAGAGGATTACCCTACAATAAAAGAGACGAAGGACGACAGCATTAATTCGTATGTTGCCTTCGATTTGGAGACAACGGGATTATATCCAAGCAATGATTCCATTATTGAGATTGGAGCGATTAAGGTTATAGATGGAAATATTGTTGAGTCAGACGAGATGTATTTCCAAGAGTTTGTAAGACCGTATCGAAAGCAGATATCAGCTCAGGTTCAGGAGATTACAGGGATAACACCTGCTGATGTTGAGGACGCGAGGCAGATGTGGGAAGTGATTCCTGACTTTATGGAGTTTGTCGGAGATTTGCCGCTTCTTGGATTTAACAGTATATTTTTCGATTGTAAATTCTTAGAGCGAGCGGGAAGATATAGTCATATCTACATCAACAATCCCTGTTTCGATGTAATCAATTATGCTAATCAATTCAAGAAGGGTTTTGGAATTAAGAAGAGAAGGTGTTCTCTTAAGGATATGTCCGATGCGCTTGGAATTGTTAATCCCAGAGCGCACAGAGCATTGGCCGATGCAATAACAACGGCTAAGGTGTATCAGGGGTTGAAGGCGCTGTAGATTCGTATCAATTGAAGGCAATGTAGTTTGATAACAGCTAAGAGGAGATAATATGGCTACTTACGTAGTTGCTGATATACATGGCGAATACGACAAGTTTATTGAGTTATTAGAACGCGTACAATTTAATGAAGA
>JAIKVT010000286.1 GCA_024685495.1 Lachnospiraceae bacterium | reverse complement strand
CCCAGAGGTTTTGCTAAATTCGACGGATATATAAGAAATTATCTTACCAAAAGATTAGACAGAGGTAAGATTGATATATTTGTTAACTTTGAGGAAGACTCAGATTATCAATATGAAGTAATTTACAACGAGCATCTTGCTAAGATGTATTATGACAAATTGCAGGAAATGGCCAAAGAATTTGATATTGACGGCACTATCAGCGCTGCAAGTCTTTCAAGATATAACGAAGTATTAGAACTTAAAGAAATCGAAGAATCTTATGATGATATTGAGTCTATGCTTGAAAAAGCATTAACTTCGGCCTGTGATGAATTTATTGAAAACAGAATCAGTGAAGGCGAAAGACTCAAGACAGATTTACTGGATAAACTTGATAACTTATCAAAATGTGTTGACTTCATCGAAGAGAAATCGCCATTAATAATTAGCGAATACAAAGAAAAGCTTACTTCTAAGATTCAGAATCTGTTAGAAGATAACAATATTGATGATAATCGTATTGCTATGGAAGTAACCATAATGGCCGATAAAATCTGTGTTGATGAAGAAATCGTAAGATTAAAGAGTCACATCAAAGAAGTTAAGGATGCTTTTAATGGTGACGACGCCGTTGGCCGAAAGCTTGATTTTGTGGCTCAGGAGCTTAACAGAGAAGCTAATACAATTCTTTCTAAATCCACTAATGTGGATATAGCTAATACCGGAATAGAGATGAAGACTCTTATAGAGAAGATACGAGAGCAAATACAGAATATTGAATAAAGGAGATTTTTAAAATATGGATAATGATAAAGGTTTAATTATTGTCCTGTCTGGATTTTCGGGAGCAGGTAAAGGAACAATTATGAAACATTTACTGCAAGCTCATCCGAATGAATACAATCTTTCAATTTCTGCAACAACCAGAAAGAAACGTCCGGGAGAACAGGAAGGAAGAGAATATTTCTTTAAGACAAAAGAAGAGTTTCAAGCAATGATTGATAATGGTGAGCTCTTAGAATATGCGACCTTTAACGATAAATCTTACGGCACTCCAAAAAGTTATGTTCAGGAATTAACTGAAGCCGGTAAAGATGTTATCTTAGAGATAGAAGTTCAAGGTGCATTAAAAGTAAAAGAGCAATTTCCTGAAGCTCTGCTTTTATTTGTTACGCCTCCAAGTGCTAAGACATTAAAAGAGCGTCTTGTTGGACGTGGCACGGAGTCTCCTGAGGTTATAGCTCAAAGACTTGCGATTTCATCTAATGAATCGCATCTTATGGATAAATATGATTATCTTATAATTAATGACGTGTTAGAGGATAGTGTTAATAAAGTTCACAATATTATTCAGGGTGAACATGCCAGAACTATCAGAAACACAGATTCAATCGCTAAAATGCAAAAAGAACTCATGGTGTTTTCGAAAGGAGAATAATAATGATACATCCATCATATGTTGAATTAATGAAGAGGGTTAACGACCATGTTGTGGTTGGTGAAGAGCCTGTTGTTAACAGCCGCTACAGCATTGTATGTGCTACAGCAAAAAGAGCAAGAGAAATAATTGACGGTGCAGAGCCTATCAATATCAAAGATGCTGATAAGAAAAAGGCTTTGTCTATTGCTGTAGAAGAATTATATAACGGAGATCTTAAGATTCTGTCTGATGAAGAGATAGAACAAAAAGATAAAGAATTAGCTAACCTTAAAGAAGATTTGTCTAATGACAGATATGCTTATGAGAAATATCTCAACACAGAAAACACTACTGTTGAGGCATAATATATGAATATTTTCTTTGCATCACTTGGTTGTGATAAAAATCTCGTAGATTCTGAAAAGATGCTTAAATTGATTGATGAAGCGGGATATAAGATAATTGATGATGAATCAAATGCTGATGTAATCATTGTCAATACATGTGCATTTATCAATGATGCATTAGAAGAAAGCATTAATTCAATAATTGAATACGGAAGTTATAAAGAGATAGGACATCTTAAAGCACTTATAGTAACCGGATGTCTTGCGCAGCGTTATAAAGATGAGATATTTAATGAACTTCCCGAAGTAGACGCTGTAATAGGGACTAATTCATATCCGCATATCATTGAAATTATAGATGATATATTAAACGGCAATGAAAAGCTCAGTGTCTATGAAAATCTTGATAAGACCGTCAATCTTTCTAAGAGGCTTTTATCAACCGGAGGATTTTATGCATATCTTAAAATAGCAGAAGGTTGCAGCAAAAGATGTACATATTGCATTATTCCGACGCTTCGAGGCAATTACAGATCTTTTCCCATAGAAGAAATTATCGAAGAAGCCAAAGAACTTGTAGCATCAGGTGTTAAAGAGTTAATTCTTGTCGCACAAGAGACCACAGTATATGGTGTTGATTTATATGGAGAAAAGAAGCTTCCCAAGTTACTTGATGAACTTCAGAAGATAGATAATCTTCAATGGATAAGATTATTATATTGTTATCCTGAAGAAATTGATATTGAATTAATTAATGCCATTAAACGCAATAACAAAGTTTGTCACTATATTGATATTCCCATTCAACACAGCAGTGACAATATTTTAAAGAATATGGGCAGAAAGACTGACTATAACAGTCTTAATAATATAATTCATATGTTAAGGGACAATATCCCTGATATTTGTATCAGAACAACACTTATTACCGGTTTCCCCGGTGAGAACGAACAAGATTTTGATATTCTTACACAATTCGTCAAAGATAATAATTTTGAGCGATTAGGTGTCTTTGAGTATTCAAGACAAGAGGGCACAAAAGCTTATGATATGGATAATCAAATTGACGATGCCATCAAAATCGAACGTAAGAATAAAATAATGGAGCTTCAACAAAACATTTCCAAGAATAATAATCAAAAGCTTATCGGCAGTGTGCTTGAAGTTTTTATAGAGGGAAAGCTGACTGATTCGGCAACTTATGTGGGGCGAACATATAGGGATGCGCCGGGCGTTGACGGATATATATTCATTGAATCTGATACTGAACTTAATTCAGGTGATTTTTGTAAATGTGTTGTCACAGCCTTTAACGAATATGATTTAATTGGAGTAAAACAATGAATTTACCGAACAAATTGACAATTTTTCGCATAATATTGATTCCATTTTTTGTATTCTTTATGCTATTTGAACCCGAGAATTTGATTTATAGGATTATAGCAGAAGTTATTTTTTGTGTTGCATCTTTGACGGATTTATTAGATGGTAAAATTGCAAGAAAAGAGAATCTCGTTACTAATTTTGGAAAATTTATGGATCCTTTGGCCGATAAGTTGCTTGTATGTTCAGCACTTATTTGTCTTGTGGCTAACGATCAAATAGATGCCTGGATAGTAATAGTTATTATCGCAAGAGAATTCATTATAAGCGGTCTTCGTTTGATTGCAAGTGATAGTGGAATTGTTATTGCCGCAAGTATGTGGGGTAAAATTAAGACGACATTCCAAATGATTATGATAATTTTACTTATTCTTAATCTGTCATATTTCTTTGCGGGTACTATATTGGGAACGATTATTGTATATCTTGAGATAATTCTCATTTATGTTGCGTTAGTTCTTACAATAATTTCGATGATTGATTATCTTATTAAGAACAAAGCTATCCTTAAGGAGAATATTTGATGAACGAGTATAAATTAGCTAAAAAATGTGTCAGAAAGCTTAAGAGAAGACAAAAAAGTGTATCGACTGCAGAATCTTTAACAGGCGGAATGATTGCTTCGCTAATTGTTAGCGTATCAGGTGCTTCTAAAGTATTTGAAGAAGGATATGTAACTTATTCTGATTTTGCCAAGATAAAGAATTTGCTTGTCGATCCTGATACAATCGATACTTTCGGAGTTGCTTCAGCATTAGTTGCATCGGAAATGGCAAAAGGAGCTTTATATGAAAGCGGAAGCGATTATGCGATTGCAACAACCGGTGTGGCAGGTCCTAAAAAGGACCAATACGGCACAAAAGTCGGTACAGTTTATATAGCATGTGCTTCAAAAAAACATGTTGTAATAAGGAAATATCATTTCTGGGGCAACAGGAATAAGAAAAGAAGAAAAACTTCAATAGCAGCACTTAAATTGTTGTTACATATGATTAAGAAGGGTTTATAAGTCGACTGACTATAGATAATTACGCAAGCTATTGCAGGTGATTACAGTCGACAATCGATAGATAAAATGCGAGTTATTGCAGGTAAATACAGGCGACTTACGCTTAATACAATTAAAGGCGACAATACAAGACCGACTACAGACAGGATAAAGGAGACTTTATTCAATATCATAAGAGATGAGGTTGATGGCAGTAATTTTCTCGATCTATTTGCCGGAAGCGGTCAGATTGGAATAGAAGCATTATCAAGAAATGCGATTTCAGTCACTTTTGTTGATAATAACAGAAAAGCCATTGAATGCATCAATGAAAACCTTGATAAATGTCATATCAAAGAAGACGTCACAGTTATTCAGGGAAGTTGCATGACAACCTTAAAAAGATTAGATGATAAATGCTTTGATATTATTTTTATGGATCCTCCTTACAGAATGGGACTTGAGAAAGATATTCTTTCGTATTTATCTGATAATACTGTAATTAAAGAGGGTGGACTTGTAATAATAGAATCTGATTTAGATACAGAATTTGAATATATTAATAATTTAAATTTTGAATTGATTCAGGACAAGAAATACAAAACTAACAGACATTTGTTTTTAAGGAAATTATAAATGAAAGCTATGTATCCGGGTTGCTTTGACCCAATTACTAACGGACACTTAGACATTATAAAAAGAGGTGCAAAACTATTTGATGAAGTAGTTGTCCTTGTTATTGATAACAGGAGTAAATCAATCACTTATACTCTTGAAGATCGAGTTAAAATGGTTGAAATTGCAACGAAAGATATACCGGGTGTCAAGATTGATACATATAACGGATTAACAACCGATTATATCAAATCAAATGATGTTGATGTTATAATCAGAGGAGTTAGAAATCTCGTAGATTATGAGTATGAATCATCGTTACTTGAGATATATAAGACACAGGGTGTTAATGTAGAATCAGTTTTACTATGTACCAGATCTGAATTTGCATATCTTAGTTCTACAGTTGTAAGACAACACGCACAGCTAGGCGGTGATTTATCAAAATTTGTGCCTAAAGAGATTGAGCCTATTATTAAGGACGTGTATAATGTTTAGTATATTTATATAAGGAGAGACATTGTTATGACAAGTAAAATCGAAGAGTTGGTTTTAGATTTACAGGATTATATTGAAGGCTGTAAAGAAGGTATGTTTTCAGGCGGATATATTAAGGTAGATCGTGATGAAATTGAATCTAAAATTGAAGATTTAAGACGAAATATCCCCGATGAAATAAGACAATATCAACGAATTATCAATAATCAGGAACATATATTAGCAGCTGCTCGTAAAAAAGCTGACGCAATTATAAAAGAAGCAGAGATTCAGACGGATCAACTCGTCAGTGAGCATCAGATTATGCAACAGGCATATGCGAGAGCTAATGAAGTAGTTCTTGTTGCATCAAAAGAAGCTACAAGTATACTTGATAAGGCTAATATGGAAGCTAATGAGATAAAGTCAAGCGCTATTGAATATACTGACTCACAGCTTCGTATAGTTCAGGAAATAATGACAGCTTCAATGGAAGCTACAAAGTCAAAAGCTGATAATTATATTACTCAGATGCAGGGATATTTAGATGTTGTTACAAACAATCGTAATGAACTTGCTCCGGCTCTAGCTGTTGCACCAGCTCCTGAAGCTTATGCACAAAATGAAGATGTGCCTGTAGAATCAGTTAATGCTAAAAAAGCTGCAGACAGTCATTCTTTTGGTGAAAATGCTACATCTGCTACAGATAATAATTCGAATAGTGATTCATCTGACAGTGGTTCAGGCATTGATGTCCCAGATGTGTTTTTTAATAAAGAATAATTAACGGGAGTGTGCTAGACACACTCCTTTTTAACGAGGAATTATAATGTTACAAAATATTAAAGCAGTGATTTTTGATGTAGACGGCACACTCCTTGATTCTAACGGTGTGTGGCAGGAAATTGACGAAGAATTTATGGAAGAGAGAGATTTAGATCTCACAGAAGATTTCCAAAAAGAAATTGACGGTATGAGCTTTCATCAGGTTGCAGAATATTGCCATGATACATTTAATTTTGAAGAAACTCCCGAGGAATTAATGGATATATGGCATGATATGGCCAGAAATGAATATACTTATAACGTAAAAGCAAAACCGGGAGCTAAGGATTTTGCCGATTTTCTTAAAAAGAACAATATTAAAATGGCTATAGCCTCAAGCAATTCACATGAACTTATAGATCCCGGACTAAAAAATAACGAATTATATCATCATATGGATTTATTCTATACCGCTTCTAATATAGGTGAAGCAAAAGATAATCCTAAGATTTATCAAAATATAGCAAAAGAACTCGGTGTCGAGCCTGAGGAGTGTCTTGTGTTTGATGATATAATTCCTGTTATTAATGCAGTAAATGATGCAGGAATGAGAAGTTGTGTAGTATTAGATCAAAGAAGTGTTGACATATACGGTAAAGAAGCGCTTATAGAATGCGCTGATTATCATATTAATGATTTTAGAGAAATAGAATATGCAGGAAATAATAATTGATTCATCAAATGAAAACAGACGATTTGATAAATTTCTTAAAATATATTTTCAAAATGCGACGAGTGGTTTTATATATAAGATGCTTCGAAAAAAGAACATTACACTTAACGGCAAAAAAGACAGCGGTAGCTCTTTATTAAAACAAGGTGATGTTATAAATGTGTATTTTTCGGATGACACATTTAACAAAATGAGGGGCTTAAACACAAGCCAAAATGAGTTTGATTATTATAAAGGCATTGATTATAAGCTTGATGTAATATATGAAGATGATGATATTATAGCTTGTAATAAGCCGGCCGGTCTGTTATCTCAAAAAAGTAAAGATAATGATATATCAATTAATGAATATATCGTGTCATATCTGATTAAAGAAAAGGGCTATTCATTAGAAGAATACAGAACATTTCACCCATCAGTAAGCAACCGACTTGACTATAATACTACAGGCGTGATATTGGCTGCAAAGACTCTTAAAGGACAACAAAACCTGTCTCATGCACTAAAGTATCACGAGCTTGAAAAATACTATATATGTATTTGCGTAGGAGTGATTAAGGAAGAGATGACCCTTAGCGCTCAGCTATCAAAGGATACTGACAATAATAAGGTAACTATATCTGATAAGCGAGACGGCAATATTACTACCAAAATCTACCCGATTAGAAGTAATTCGCACATAAGTCTTTTGAAAATACAGCTTCTAACAGGAAAGACACATCAAATAAGGGCTCATTTAGCCCATATAGGCCATCCTATAATAGGAGACATGAAATACGGCAATAAAGAAGTAAACGAGCTTTACAGGCAAAAATACGGCATAATAACACAAGCTCTACATTCATATACGACATATTATGATAATAAAAAGATAACAGCACCTTTACCGGGTGCTTTGCAAAGATTAATTGAGGAAGAATATGGCAACGTGGAACTCTAGAGGGCTTAGAGGCTCTTTTTT
>JAIKVT010000249.1 GCA_024685495.1 Lachnospiraceae bacterium | reverse complement strand
TGGAAAAGTATTATGATCTTAGCAAAATGACTTCTGAGGAAATTGCTACAGATTTTCTCGCTGAAGAAGCTGAGGGCTTCGACACTTTGGAAGAGGCGAAAAGAAGAGCAGAGCAGCTCCTTAATGAAAATGATGAAGATGGAGACTGGCATGCTCTCGGCATATTCGATGGTTATGAATTCTTCTGTACAGATAAGTACGATGATTTAAAAGACGAATGGTTAAGTACTTGTGAGTAGAATAGGAGAATGCTTTGAAAAAGATTTATATTATAATCACAGCATGGATATTAGTAGTGGCAATTGCTGTAGTTATCTTTCGCAGGCTTCCGGCTACGATACCCTTTGATACTGTCAGCGGTATAGAGTTTTGGAATGCCGGAACGGGTAATTGGCAGGATAATGTCAATATCATGCCCGATGGCACATTTACAGCACAAGGGCACGACCTCGATATGGGCATTAATGGTGAAGGCTATCGTGGCGGCACCATGTGGATGACGGAAGGCGGCGGAACGCTTATCGATCTTAAGAAGATTGACGACTACACATATAAGACTACCGTCAAATCGACCTACAGCAACATACATGAGACTGAGTGTGTAGAAGAGAGACGATTTGTATATGGTGACATATTTCTTAAAGAGGGAGATGTCATCTATATCTACCCACCGGGCACTTTGACACTCGAAATTCCCGAGGACTATTTTGATTGCGTCAGTGGCAAGCTGGGATACAAGTGGAAGTACGAGCATGAGAAGACTGATTTCTATGCTATGTATGTTGCGACGGATGACAATCATCCGATGGGATTTGTAGGATACAAGTAACCTAGTTCAAAACTATTATAGCGTGTTAAAGGGTATAGATAGAAATGCTAACAACTTTATTAAATCAGTTGATGTGTTAGTGAATGATGATTCCCATATTGGAATCGTAACTGCGCAGGTACAGATGCGGGACAGGTATTGGTTTGAATCAAAGCTGGGCACGACTTTTTGCCCGATGACATTTAGATTTTACATTAATATGGTCAGCGAAGAAGATAACGAAATGACCTACGAAATTGTAAAAGACGAAGACGGTGCCGTTGTATTTAATGACAGGCTCGCGGCATAATAATTCAGAATTTCCTCAATATTTTGAGGAAAGAGAATCGCATAATATATATGTAAGAACCTTGAGGGGAAGCTCAAGAGATGTAGTTAAGTTAAACAAGTATAGTAAAGGAGTATCACCATGGAAAAGTATTATGATCTTAGTAAAATGACACCTGAAGAAATCGTTGAGGATTTCCTCGCATCAGAAGAGGCTGAGAAGAAGGCTCAGGAAGAAGCAGTAGAGCAGACTATTGCCGAGGCAGAAGCAGAAGGCTGGGAATGCCTTGGAGTATTTGATGCAAAAGACTTCTTCGACGGAAAGTTCGAGAAGCTGGAAGACGAATGGCTTGCTGATATGGAATAGGAGTTGTAATAATGGATGATTACTTATTTATCGACAAATTCATACCATCAAAAGATACGAAGGCATATCTTCACAGCATAGACTATAAGTTTACGGAGCTCGAGAAGGCAACGATAGTTGCTAATCATTATCTGTTGCCGGCCAAGGAGAAGATAGCTTGGTTGCAAGAATGCAGTAAAGCTACATCGGACAAGGATTTGAAGAAGCGTATTTCCAATGCGATTACTTGCATCAAAAAACATAAAAAGCATGAAAGAAAAGGGTGGTATTACTATAATGATGCACTGTTTGATTTTGTGTTTATTCCTCATGACTTTAGGAATGGCGATATAGTAACTTGTCTTTATGGAGATTGGGACACTACTAGGTACAATGAGAAGATAGGCATCATTCTGGGGTACTTCGACGATAACTACCGGTGTTACAAGAAGATGGCGGGAGATTATTCAGATACACAAATATGTGTTGACATTAAGTTTGATGGGGTTAACTACCAAGGAGAATTTGAACACGAGCACATCAATCCAATATACATAGAGCGGATGAATCTCCACAAAAATGACGAGAGGATTCCGTATATTAATTATCTTGCTCTTGTCTACAAAGAGAAGTATGACTATGATGCGTTAGGAGATGGTAGCCCGGAATATGCAAGACTTCACAGGTCACTTACCATATACAAGGATGATCGTTATGAGGTTATGATAGATTTCTATGATAAGCCGGCGGAGATAACATTACTGTCCGATGGCGAGATACTGCTGACTGTAGGCATAAATAAAGAATTTATATCCGGTCGCAAGGCTTTGTATGAATCATTTGCAAAATGGTTAGAAAAAAACGATGATAAGCTTACGGATATTGTCTGGGAGTGGAACTTGGGCAATGAAGACTTCGAGCTTATTAGCGAGGAATTGATAATTTAGTTTTATAGAATAGGGGGTCTATCATGCAGACGATACAACAAGTTATTAAAGATATGGATCCGAAACTAATAGAAAAAGAATATTTGCGCATTCATCCTATAGAGATTCCGGAGAAGAAGCAATGAATGATGACGCAATGCTCAATAACTTTGATGAAATAAGCGTGAGCAAAGATAATGATAATTATGATGAATTAGGATCAGTGTTTCCCAATGAAGAAAGGTTGTGATAATAATGTATAATACGCTAGCAGCATACTTATTAGAAAAAAATATACAA
>JAIKVT010000067.1 GCA_024685495.1 Lachnospiraceae bacterium | reverse complement strand
TAAGAGTACAACACCAACTTCTGCAGCATACTCTAAAAATACTCCGCCATCTCCTTCAAAGCTTACAATACCTATTAATGAAGGGCCGATAATAATACCTGCAATAAGTGCTCCAACTACTTCCGGTAAATGAATTTTTTTGCACAAAATACCAAGAAGCTTAGTTGCAACAAAGATCACTGCAATGTCCAACAAAAAACGATATTCCATTTTCTATCCTCTCTCCTTATGAATTCCAATTTACATACACATTTTAATATATAACAAAAGAATTTATTTTTCAATAAATTCTTTTCATGTTTGATGTGTCATTATTTGGACATATTTAACAAATTATGACACAATTCTATCTTCTTAGGAGAGTTTAAACTGTTCTCGAAAACTATCTCTCCTTCTTTTGTTTCGTCGGTAAGCAAACCTGCTTCTTCTATTCTTCTTTTCATCTCGCGTGCAGTTCCTTCGCCACCGTCAAAAATTGCAACGCCCGGTCCTAATATCTGCGCGATTATATCCTGAACAAAAGGATAATGTGTGCAACCTAGAACCACCGTATCAATAGTCCCGTCTCTGTATGGCATTAACAATTCTTCTATAAAGTTTCTGACCTCTTTAGAATCGACTTTACCCGTCTCAACATATTCCATAAGTCCGGGACACGGCAATTTATAAATTGTCGCCACATTTTCAAATCTTTCAAAAAGAAATCTGAACTTATCTTCTTTAATCGTCATCGGTGTCGCGAGTACAAGAACCCTCGGATTTCTCTTGTGAAGAGCTGCAGGCTTTAGTGCAGGTTCAATTCCGACTAATGGTAAATGCGGATACATTTCCCTTAATTTCCTAACTGCGGCAGATGTAGCCGAATTACAGGCGATTACACATCCTTTAACCGGAACACTCATAAAATCTTCTACTTTAGATATTGTAAGTTCTCTTACTTCTTCAGTGCTTTTCGTTCCGTATGGAGCGTTAGCCGAATCACCGAAGTATAGAAAATTTTCATTCGGCATTATCTTCACGAGTTCGCGAAGAACGCTTATTCCGCCCACTCCGGAATCAAAAACCGCAATCGGACTGTGAATTAAATCAAACTCCTTAGGATGTTCTTTTACAAAGGCGTACCTTTCACCCGGATTATCCATATTATTATATTGTTCTTTCAATCCCATGTGTAATCCTTTCATGGCTTCTTATGACACTTACTTAATGCAAAAGTTAATAGGAATTATTACACATTTCCCATAAGGTAAAAAAGCAAGACCCTCGGGCCTTGCTTTAATAAACATAAATAAAAACTATACAAGCTCAAGAACAACCTCTAAAGCTCCGTCACCCTTTCTCTGTCCGATCTTGATGATTCTTGTGTATCCACCATTACGATCCATATACTTAGGTGCAATCTCGTCGAAAAGCTTGTTAGGCATATTTACCTTCTTGATTCTATCCTTGTCATCTCTTTCCTGAACAGGATAAAGAACCTTAAGCATCTCTCTTCTTGCATGTAATCTTGAAGGTTGATCCTTCTTAATTGTCTTGTCAACTGTATCATATACAGTTACTTTCTTGCCATCAACAACTTCCTTAACTCTTCTGCCTGTCTTGTCCTTACGGGCAACCTTAGCCTGAATTGTCACTTCATCAAAGTTGTCTTTCTCTTTTACAGCGAGTGCAATAAGATGCTCTGCCTTCTTAGCAACTTCCTTAGCCTTAGCTTCAGTTGTAACAATCTTACCATGATAGAGAAGTTGTGTTACCTGATTACGAAGTAATGCTTTTCTCTGTGATGCTGTTCTGCTTAACTTTCTGTACTTTGCCATTGTTTTCCTCCTTAATTGTGGTATTACAATCTTATGCGTCATGCGTCTTACTAATTTTGCAACACGTGCGACTACCATAGTAGTGCATTAATACTCCACTTAGGAGTTAAGGCCGCCATGCCTGTGGTCTTATTGGCTGCCCGAACCCTATTGTCTTAAATTATTCTCCGTCTCTTGAAAGAGATACGCCAAGTTCACGTAACTTCTCTACAATCTCATCAAGTGACTTTCTTCCAAGATTTCTAACCTTAGATAATTCAGAATATGTCTTACTTGTAAGCTCTGCAACAGTATTGATATTAGCTCTCTTAAGACAATTGTAAGAACGAACTGTAAGTTCTAAGTCATCAATACTCTTATCGCTTGCAACAGGAGACTCTTCGTCTTCCTGAACATTCATAACCTCTGCTCCTACAGCAACCTCTGAAAGGTTGATGAACAGACTTAAATGCTCTGATAAAACCTTAGCAGCAAGACTTAATGCGTCATCAGCCGCCATAGTTCCGTTAGTATATACCTCAATTGTCAGCTTATCAAAGTCTGTAACATTGCCAACACGAGTATCTTCTACTTTGATGTTAACTCTCTCAATCGGTGTATAGATAGAATCTATTGCTATAACACCTATAGGAGTTTCATCATTTTTATTCTTGTCTGCGCTTACATAACCACGTCCGTTAGTTACTGTAAGCTCCATGAAGAACTTAGATCCGGCGCCGCAATTAGCGATTACGAGATCCGGGTTGATCACTTCAATATCAGAACCAAAATCTATATCGGAAGCTTTAACAACTCCCTCTCCCTGAAAATCAACGTATGCCGTCTTAGGCTCATCGTTATCACTGTTATCACGGAGCTCCAAATTCTTAACGTTCATTACGATTTCCGTAACATCTTCTTTAACGCCTTCAATAGTGCTTAACTCATGAAGTACGCCGTCTAATTTGATTTGGCTCACCGCTGTACCGGGAAGCGTAGAAAGCATAATTCTTCTGAGGGAATTACCAAGCGTTGTTCCGTATCCACGCTCTAGTGGCTCAACAACGAACTTTCCATACTTTTTGTCTTCTGAAATATCTGCTATCTCAATGTTAGGTCTATTAAAATTAAACATTTAAATCCCTCCCTTATTCGAATTATACATAATAATTAACATGCTACTGCTCTAATTATTTAGAATATAACTCGACGATAAGCATTTCATCAACAGGTACGTCAATCTGATCACGAGTTGGCATCTCTTTAACTGTTCCCTTGAGGTTTTCAGCATCAACATCTAACCACTCAGGTACAATTCTTCCACCCGTAACGTCCATGATCTCTTTGAATCTCTGAAGATTCTTGCTCTTCTCACGAACTTCGATTACATCGCCTGCTTTAACGCTGTATGAAGGGATGTTTACAGGCTTGCCGTTAACAAGGAACATCTTGTGGTCAACGACCTGTCTTGCTTCCTTACGGGTTCTGCCAAATCCCATACGAAATACTACGTTATCTAAACGAGACTCTAACATGATCATAAGGTTCTCACCTGTCATGCCTTTTTTACGGTCAGCCTTCTTATAGTAATTTCTGAAAGGCTTCTCCATAACGCCATAGATAAACTTAGCTTTCTGCTTTTCTCTTAATTGTAATCCATACTCAGACTTTTTACGTCCGCCTCTATTTGGTTTTCTTCTTGATTTCTTATCATATCCTAAGAATACAGGATCAAGGTCTAATGCTCTGCATCTCTTAAGAACCGGTGTCTTATCAACTGCCATATTAGTTAATCCCTCCTATTATACTCTTCTACGTTTCGGTGGACGACATCCATTATGTGGAACAGGAGTAACGTCAGTGATTGATGTTACATCAATACCACAGGCATTAAGAGCACGAATTGCTGCTTCTCTACCTGAACCCGGTCCCTTTACAAATACGTCTACTGACTTTAATCCATGAATGAGTGCCGCATTGGCAGCAGTCTCAGCAGCCATCTGTGCAGCATATGGAGTAGATTTCTTAGAACCTCTAAATCCAAGACCTCCTGCACTGGCCCATGACAAGGCATTACCTTGAGCATCTGTTAATGTAACAATTGTATTATTAAAAGACGCCTGGATATGTGCCTGTCCGCGTTCAACGTTTTTCTTTACACGCTTTTTTGTTGATTTCTTTGCAACTTTAGCCATATCTCAACTAACCTACTTTCTTAATAATCTGTTAACATAAATATCCAATTATTTCTTCTTGCCGGCAACAGTTCTCTTAGGACCCTTGCGAGTTCTTGCATTGGTCTTAGTCTTCTGTCCGCGTACGGGAAGTCCTTTTCTGTGACGAATTCCACGATAGCATCCGATCTCTTGAAGTCTCTTAATGTTGAGCGCGATTTCTCTTCTAAGCTCACCTTCAACTGTTACTGTCTCGTCAACGACAGCACTGATTCTCTTGACTTCATCATCTGTCAAGTCTTTAACTCGTGTATCAGGACTAACTTTAGCTTTCTCAAGAATCTTATTAGAGCTTGCTCTACCGATTCCATAAATGTAAGTTAAGCCAATCTCAATACGCTTTTCTCTTGGTAAATCTACACCTGCGATTCGAGCCATGTGTGTTTACACCTCCATTTTTCTACTACTATAACTACATTACCATCCCCGAGAATCACTATTCCTTATATATGGGAAATGTGTATATAAACTCTCGGTTCTTCCTCTTCCTATAACATGTGGAAGAAGTCTTGAGCGTAACTGCCAAAGCTTTTCAGCAATTACTTCGCCAACCATCCCGGCTTTGCAATACTCCGACAATGCCGTATATCTTAGCTATGTCAAATATCCTAACTATGCCGACCAAACAGGCAGACGATACTCCAAGACTAACCGTCCCGGTATGAAAGGACGATCCCGCCAAATATATGTAAGCGTTAGCCTTGTCTTTGTTTGTGTTTAGGGTTTTCGCAAATAACCATTACGCGACCCTTTCTCTTGATTACCTTGCACTTTTCGCACATAGGCTTTACTGATGATCTTACTTTCATAGGGTTCCTCCCTTCTCATCTTAGTCATCATTACCTCCGACTTGTGGTCATATCTGCGCCCACAGTCGCAAATGATAGTATATCAAAAAAGTCCTGACTAAGTCAAGACTTTTTTTAATAAATTATTGAATTATATTTTTTAGTCTATTTATCTCTCCAAATGATTCTTCCTTTGCTGAGATCATATGGACTCATTTCCACGGTTACCTTGTCACCGGGCAAAATTCTGATATAGTTCATACGAAGCTTACCACTGATATGTGCAAGTATCTCATGTCCGTTTTCTAATTCTACACGAAACATTGCATTGGGTAATTTCTCTAAAACCTTTCCTTCTACTTCAATTACATCAGCTTTTGACATGTTGTTCTCCTTTTAATTATGCGTTCCGGCGCAAGTCTCCAAGTATTTGTTATATGAATTAACGATATCGTTAATCACTTCATCGTCAAGATTATCTATACTATCTACTTTAGATTGTATATCTGCAGGCAGTTTCTTAATCAGCTGCACATGCATTTTATTCTTTTTCTTGGGCTTGTCGATTGTCTTGGTATTTCCGTTAACAAGAATAAGATAATTCTCTTCTTCTTTATATACGACATAAATATGATTTTTGTCATGTCCCGCCAAGGACTTTCCAAGCATTATTCTCATGAACCCAAAATCTCAACAATATTGGCAAATACATCTTCCATAGGCTGTGTGCCGTCAACAGACTTAAGTATTCCCTGATTCTTATAATAATCAATAAGCGGTTGTGTCTGCTCATGATATACATCAAGTCTCTTCTGAACAGTTTCAGGCTTGTCGTCATCTCTTAATACGAGTTTGCTTCCGCATACATCGCAGATGCCTTCCTTCTTAGGAGGAATGCTTACAACATGATATGTTGCTCCGCACTCAAGACAAGCACGACGACCTGACATACGCTTTACTATATTATCATCAGGAACATCTACATCAATGGCATAATCCATTTTCTCACCAAGCTTATTAAGCGCTTCAGTAAGTGCCTCTGCCTGAGGAATAGTTCTTGGGAATCCGTCAAGTACGAATCCGTTCTCACAATCATCCTGGCCGATTCTGTCTACCACGAGGTCACATGTTAACTCATCAGGAACAAGCAATCCCTGGTCCATATATTCTTTAGCTTTCTTACCAAGCTCTGTGCCGTTCTTAATGTTGGCACGGAATATATCTCCCGTTGAGATATGAGGAATAGAATACTTTCCTGCAATCTGCTTAGCCTGAGTTCCTTTTCCGGCACCCGGTGCCCCTAACATAATAATCTTCATAGCAAAACCTCCTTTACTATATCCCCGGATTAATCTAAAAATCCTTTATAATTACGAACCATCATCTGTGATTCAACCTGCTTCAATGTCTCAATAATAACACCAACAATAATGATGATTGATGTTCCACCAAATGACACATCAGCTCCGAACAGTCCGTTAAATACAATTGGTAAAATCGCAACTATAGATAAACCTATCGCTCCGATAAAGATTATATTCTTAAGTACTCCCTGCAAGTAATCAACCGTCGGTTGACCCGGTCTGATTCCCGGAATGGAACCACCCTGCTTTTTCATATTATTAGCAATCTCAAACGGATTGAATGTAATTGATGTATAGAAATATGCAAATGCGATTATAAGTAAAACATACACCAACGCACCGATTGTATATACAAATTGATCTGTCTTGAACCAGTTAGACTGTGAAAGTCCTTTAAGTATATGGCCCCAGAATCCTTCAACTCCGTTTTGACCTTTAACAAGACTTACAATAATAACAGGTGTCTGCATAAGTGACTGTGCGAAGATTACAGGAATAACTCCGGCTGTATTAACCTTCAAAGGAATATGCGTAGCATTTCCACCAACCTGTCTTCTTCCCTGTACTTTCTGTGAATACTGAACAGGAATCTTTCTCTCCGCATTTTGCAGATATACAACAAGTACTACAGTTCCGATAATAATTGCAGCTATTATAACACCACTTAATATTCCTTTAGCAACAATCTGTCCCTTGATGAATTGCTCGTACAAAGAAACGAGATCGCTTGGAATACGAGAGATAATGTTAATAATAAGTACTATAGAAATACCATTACCTATACCATGCTCTGTAATTTGCTCACCAATCCACATTAATACTGTAGAACCACCGGTAAGAACAGCAATTACAAGAATTACATACAAAGCATTGAATTCTGTAAGATAACCACTTCTACCAAATCCGATTGCCATAGCTGTTGACTCAAGTAAAGCAAGTCCAACAGTAACAAGTCTGGTAATCTGTGTCATCTTTTTACGACCACGCTCGCCATCTCTTTGCATTTCCTCTAACTTAGGAATTGCAATTGTGAGAAGCTGCATGATAATTGATGATGTAATGTATGGTGTAATACTCAATGCAAATACGGACATTCTTTCGAATGAACCACCGGTAATGGCATCAAAGAAGCTCATTGAATCACCGGTCGCATTAAACAGTTCCTTAAATACATCAGGATCTACACCTGCAACAGGTATTCCGGAACCGATTCTTACAACTACAAGCATCAAAAATACAAATAATATACGTCTTCTAAGATCTTTGATCTTGAACACATTTATAAATGTTTTAAACATCAGATCACCTCTGCCTTGCCGCCTAATTCTTCTATCTTAGCTTTTGCACTTGCACTGTATGCATTAACAGTAACATTTAACTTCTTAGTAAGTTCTCCTCCACCGAGAATTTTAACTCCATCGCGTGGATTCTTGATAATTCCTTTTTCAATAAGTGCTTCAACAGTGACATCTGCACCGTTATCAAACACTTCAAGTGTTGACATATTGATACCTACAATGTTCTTAGAGTTTCTACATGTGAATCCTCTCTTAGGTATACGTCTATATAAAGGCATCTGACCGCCTTCAAAACCCGGTCTGGGTGCTCCTGAACGAGCTTTCTGTCCCTTGTGTCCCTTACCGGCTGTCTTTCCATTGCCCGAACCGTGTCCGCGACCGCGTCTGAAATTATCACTATGCTTTGAGCCATCAGCTGGCTTTAAGTTAGATAAATCCATTATGACACCTCCTTATTATGCTTCTTCAACTTCTACTAAGTGGTTTACGTGTCTGATCATGCCTCTTACGGCATCATTATCAGGTAATTCCACTGTCTGATGAAGCTTTCTTAATCCCATAGCTTCAACAGTCTTTTTATTCTTAGGTACTGCTCCGATAGGAGACTTTACAAGTGTAACTTTTATAGTCTTTGTATTTTTCTTAGGCATCTTTATTTCCTCCTATTAACCGAGAATCTCTTCAACGGTTTTACCGCGAAGTCTTGCAACTTCTTCCGGTGACTTCAATTGACTAATTGCATCGATTGTAGCCAAAACAACATTCTGCTTGTTAGATGAACCTAATGACTTGGTACGAATATTCTGGATTCCCGCAAGCTCACATACTGAACGAGCCGGACCTCCGGCGATAATACCTGTACCTTCAGGAGCTCTCTTAAGTAAAACCTGAGCACCGGTATGCTTACCGATAATATCATGTGTAATACTATGATTCTCGTCTAACTTAACATTAACAAGCTTCTTAATGGCATCTTCCTTTCCTTTACGGATTGCTTCAGGAATTTCAGTCGCCTTACCAAGGCCTGCACCAACGTGTCCGTTGCCGTCGCCAACAACTACGAGTGCGGTGAATCTCATGTTACGTCCACCCTTAACAACCTTAGTTACACGCTTAATCGATACCACGTTTTCATTTAATTCTAATTGACTTGCATCAATAATTTCACGTCTCATGTATCGCATCCTCCTTAAAATTCTAATCCGGCTTCTCTTGCTGAGTCGGCAAATGCCTTAATCTTGCCTGCATAAATAAAGCCACCTCTGTCAAATACAACAGTCTTTATATCTTGATCTAAAGCTCTCTTAGCAACAACTTCGCCAAGCTTTTCAGCTGCTTTAACGTTGTTAGTCTTATCGAGCCCTTTGCTTACTTCCTTTTCAAGTGTTGAAGCAGAAGTTAACGTATTACCGACAGTATCATCAATAATCTGTGCATACATATGATTATTGCTTCTGAATACGGCAAGTCTTGGCATCTGTGCTGTGCCGGTAATTTTGTTTCGAATTCTCTTATGTTTATCCTTGCGAACTAACGCTCTTGATCTCTTTTTAACCATTTATCCGTCACTCCTTTACCTATTACTTACCGGTCTTACCAACTTTACGTCTGATAATCTCGTCAACATACTTAATTCCCTTGCCCTTATATGGCTCAGGTCTTCTCTTATCTCTAATCTCAGCGGCATACTGACCAACCTTTTCCTTATCGATTCCGGAAACGACGATCTTATTGCCTTCAACCTTTGATTCGATTCCTTCAGGATCCGTCATCTCAACCGGATGTGAAAATCCTAAGTTAAGTGTTAATTTCTTACCTGATTTCTGCGCTCTGTAACCAACACCATTAACTTCAAGTGTCTTCTCATATCCTTGTGTAACACCTATAACCATATTGTTGATAAGTGTTCTTGTAAGACCATGGAGTGATTTCATCTTCTTTAAATCGTTAGGTCTGTTAACCTTAACTTCATCGCCTTCAACCTTAACTTCCATCTCGATTGGAAGGGATCTCTCCAACGTTCCCTTAGGACCTTTTACAGTCACATGATTATTTTCTGCCAAACTTACAGTAACTCCTGCAGGGATGGCGATTGGCATTCTTCCTATACGTGACATGCCCGTACCTCCTTAAAATATATATGTAGTTTATTAACTTCTACCATACGAAACACAATACCTCACCACCGACAGCTTCTTTACGAGCTTCTTTGTCAGTTATGATTCCCTTGTTAGTAGAGAGGATTGCGATTCCTAAACCACCTAAAACTGATGGTATATCATCTTTGCCGGCATAAACTCTAAGACCCGGCTTAGAAATTCTCTTAATTCCTGTAATAATCTTCTCATTCTTGTCACTACCATACTTCATTGTGACACGAATTGTCTTAAATGCTCCATCTTCAACGATGTCGTATTTTTGAATATATCCCTCATCTACGAGGATACCTGCAATAGCAACCTTCATCTTTGATGCAGGAATATCAACACTATCATGTTTTGCAGTATTAGCATTACGAATTCTTGTAAGCATATCTGCAATTGGATCACTCATTGTCATGATTAAATTCCTCCTTATATACTTACCATGAAGCCTTCTTAACGCCCGGAATCTGACCTTTATAAGCCAATTCTCTGAAACATACTCTGCAAATACCATATTTCCTTAAATATGCATGTGGACGTCCACAGATTCTGCAACGACTATATTCTCTGGTAGAGAATTTTTGCTTGCGTGCTTGTTTAACTTTCATTGATTTCTTAGCCATTTAAATTCCCTCCTAATTAATCGGCAAAAGGCATATTGAACTGTCTTAACAATTCTCTGGCCTCTTCGTCTGTCCTAGCTGTTGTTACAAAAATAACATCCATTCCTCTTACTTTGTCTACTTTATCGTATTCAATCTCAGGAAATATTATCTGCTCTTTGATACCGAGTGCATAATTGCCTCTTCCATCAAATGAGTTAGGATTAACTCCTCTGAAGTCACGTACACGAGGAAGCGCAAGATTAATGAGACGATCTGCAAATTCATACATCTTCTCACCGCGAAGGGTTGTTTTGCATCCTATAGCCATTCCCTCACGAAGCTTAAAGTTAGCAATAGAATTCTTTGCCTTGGTTACAACTGCTTTCTGACCTGTAATTGTCTCCATGTCTTTAACAGCCGCATCTAAAACCTTAGCATTTTCTTTTGCTTCACCAACGCCCATATTAACAACTATCTTCTCGAGCTTTGGCACTTCCATTTTATTCTTATAACCAAACTTTTTAATCATAGCATCTACGACTTCATTTTGGTATGTATCCTTTAGTCTGCTCACTTAAAAGCCTCCTTCCTAAATTAGTCAATTATGTCGCCTGTTTTCTTGGCGTAACGAACTTTCTTATCTCCATCCATCTTGAAGCCAACCCTTGTAGGCTCACCCTTATGAAGGAGCATAACATTGGAAATGTTAATAGGAGCTTCCATCTCTATTCTACCGCCGGCCTGGTTAGCCATGCTAGGTTTCTGGTGCTTTGTTACAATGTTTACACCCTCAACCATAACGGTATTCTTCTTTGCGTTAACTTCTATAACTTTGCCTTCTTTATGAATATCTTTACCGGCGATAACTCTTACCTGATCGCCTTTTTTAATTTTCATCATTGCCATCAGTCGACCTCCTATAATACTTCCGGAGCAAGTGACACTATCTTCATAAATGACTTATCACGAAGCTCTCTAGCTACAGGTCCAAATATACGTGTTCCTCTTGGAGTATTATCTTCTTTCAAAATTACTGCAGCATTCTCATCAAATTTTATGTAAGAACCGTCTTTACGACGCGCACCCTTCTTAGTACGAACGACAACTGCTTGTACAATATCGCCCTTTTTAACCTGTCCACCGGGGATTGCCTCTTTGACAGTCGCAGTTACTACATCGCCAATATTGGCATATCTTCTAGTAGATCCACCCATAACACGGATAACCAATATCTCCTTAGCTCCTGTATTATCGGCTACTCTTAATCTGCTTTCCTGTTGAACCATGATTGCAGCCTCCTTTAATTACTTTGCACGCTCTACGACGTCAACGAGTCTCCATCTCTTATCTTTAGAGAGTGGTCTTGTCTCCATTACTCTTACGGTATCACCCTTATGAGCATTGTTCTCTTCGTCGTGAGCCTTTAACTTATATGTTCTTTTAACAATCTTATTATAAAGCGGATGTTTTACGTTGTCCTTAACAGCTACAACAATGGTCTTGTCCATCTTATCGCTTACAACAACACCCTGACGTGTCTTTCTAAGATTTCTCTGTTCCACGCTTGTTCTCCTTTCTAATCATTACCAAATAACATCACTTATAAAGTGATCTGACATACTACCATTAACTGTTAGAAGCTTCTGACATTACAGTCTGAATTCTGGCAATGTCTTTTCTTACTTCCTTAATTCTACCTGTGTTATCTAATTGATTGGTAGCATTCTGGAATCGTAAATTAAAAAGTTCTCTTTTAGCTTCGACTAATTTCGCATTAAGCTCTTCAGGAGCTAATGTTCTTAAGTCTTTCAGATAATCTTTATTTTTCATTTGCTCCTCCTTCTAAATCTTCACGGGAAACCACCTTACACTTACAAGGGAGCTTATGCATTGCAAGACGAAGAGCTTCTTTTGCTACTTCTTCTTCAATTCCGGAGATTTCGAATAATACTCTTCCCGGCTTAACTACCGCAACCCAATATTCAACGGCACCTTTACCTTTACCCATACGAGTCTCGGCAGGAGTCTTTGTGATTGGCTTGTCAGGGAAAATCTTAATCCAAACCTTACCACCACGCTTTACGTAACGAGTCATCGCTACACGGGCAGCTTCTATCTGGTTTGATTTAATCCAGCAAGGTTCTGTAGCAATAATACCGTACTCACCATAAGTAATCTTGTTACCTCTGGTTGCTTTACCTTTCATAGAACCTCTGAACTGCTTTCTATGTTTAACCCTTTTAGGCATTAACATTTCGATTACCTCCTTCCCTCTTGTCCTTTGTAGGAAGTACTTCACCTTTATAGATCCAAACCTTAACACCAACTTTACCGTAAGTTGTATCGGCTTCTGCGAATCCATAATCTATGTCTGCTCTGAGTGTCTGAAGAGGAATTGTTCCCTCGTTGTAGAACTCTGTACGTGCCATATCTGCACCGCCAAGACGTCCTGAAACTGATGTCTTGATTCCAAGTACGCCGGCCTTCATAGCTCTTGACATGCAAGATTTCATTGCACGACGGAAAGACACTCTGTTCTCAAGCTGTGCTGCAATATTTTCTGCAACAAGCTGTGCATCTTTGTCAGGTCTCTTTACTTCTTTGATGTCAACAACAAGCTTCTTGTCTGTTAACTTCTGAAGTTCAGACTTAACCTTCTCTATCTCTGCTCCGCCCTTACCTATAACAATTCCGGGCTTAGCTGTGAATACAATTACTTTAACCCTGTCAGAGTATCTCTCGATATTAATCTTAGATACACCTGCAACATATAATTTCTTCTTAAGAAATGCTCTGATATTATGGTCTTCTACCAAGTTGTCAGCAAAGTCTTCTTTGTCTGCATACCATTTAGAATCCCAATCTTTTATAATACCAACTCTTAAGCCATGAGGATTAACTTTTTGTCCCATGCTTTCCCTCCTTCTTACTTCTCGTCAAGCACAATTGTGATATGACTCATTCTCTTCTCTATTCTGTAAGCTCTACCTTGTGCTCTTGGTCTGATTCTCTTCATTGTCGGACCTTTATTTGCATAACATTCTGCTACTACAAGATCCTCCGCACTATAGTTCTTATCCGGATAATTATTCTCTGCATTTGCAATAGCTGATTTTAATAATTTCTCTATTACCTTAGATGCATATCTTGGATTGTAAGTAACGATTGCGAGTGCAGTGTTAACATCCTTACCGCGAATGGCATCTAATACAAAGCAAGCTTTTTGCACTGACACTCTTGCAAATGATAATTTAGCAGAAGGTCGGGTGTCTTTATTCGCATTTCTTTCTTGCTTAATCTGACTTCTATGTCCCTTAGCCATGAAAAAACTCCTTTCCGTAATTTACATTAACTAATCTTAGATTTCTTCTCATCCTTGCCATGACCTCTGTAAGTTCTTGTTGCAACGAACTCACCGAGTTTATGACCTACCATATCTTCTGTAATATATACAGGCACATGCTTTCTGCCGTCATGGACAGCAATTGTATGTCCCACCATCTGTGGGAATATTGTAGAACGACGAGACCATGTCTGAATTACGCTTTTGTCTCCTGAAGCGTTCATAGCATCTATTTTCTTCAATAAACTCTGATCGGCAAATGGTCCTTTCTTTAATGAACGTGCCATAATAATCCTCCTTACTTGATAGCTCTACCGTCACGTCTACGTACGATAAGCTTGTTAGATTGCTTGTTCTTCTTACGCGTCTTAAGTCCCAAAGCGGGTTTACCCCAAGGAGTACAAGGACCCGGACGTCCGATAGGTGCTTTACCTTCACCACCACCGTGTGGATGGTCATTAGGGTTCATAACAGAACCACGGACTGTAGGACGAACTCCCATATGGCGTTTACGACCTGCCTTACCTATCTTAATAAGGTTGTGGTCAGCATTGCCGATTGTTCCTATTGTTGCTCTGCAATTAAGCGGTACCATTCTCATTTCGCCTGAAGGAAGTCTGAGTGTTGCATACTTACCTTCTTTAGCCATAAGCTGTGCCGAATTACCGGCTGAACGAACGAGCTGACCACCCTTGCCGGGATACAACTCAATATTGTGGATTAAAGTACCGATTGGAATATTAGCAAGTGGTAAGCAGTTACCTACGCTAATTTCTGCATCAGCGCCGTTCATGATTGTAGCGCCAACCTTTAATCCGTCCGGAGCGATGATGTAATTCTTCTCACCATCTGAATAACAGATAAGAGCAATATTTGCTGTTCTGTTAGGATCGTATTCGATTCCGATTACCTTAGCAGGTACTCCGTCTTTCTTTCTCTTAAAATCAATAATTCTATATTTTTGTCTGTTACCACCACCATGGTGTCTGACTGTTATCTTACCTTGATTGTTACGGCCGGCGTTTTTCTTCTTAGAAGTCAAAAGCGACTTTTCGGGAGTCGACTTAGTTACTTCGTCGAAATCAGAACCGGTCATATTTCTTCTTGAAGGTGTATATGGGTTATATGTTTTGATTCCCATTATCGTTCTCCTTTCACGTTTTTAAAAGCAATTACTTATCAAATCTTAAAGACCTGCAAAGATCTCGATTTCCTGACTGTCCTCTGTCAAAGTAACAATTGCCTTCTTACACTTAGCAGTCTTACCGTATGTATTACCACGTCTCTTTGTCTTACCTGACTGATTCATGGTATTTACAGATTTAACCTTTGTTCCTTCGAACATTTTCTCAACTGCTTCCTTAATCATTGTCTTATTAGCCTCAGGATGAACTAAGAAAGTATATTTCTTGTCGGCCATGCCGTTCATACTCTTCTCTGTTACCATTGGCTTCAGGATTACATCATAATATTGTACATTTGCCATTATGCATACACCTCCTGAATACTTTCTGCCGCGTCCTTAGTGAGGACTAACGTGTTATACTTCAAAATATCATATACATTAATTGTTGCTGTTGAAGCTGTCTTAACTGTAGGAATGTTCTTAGCTGAAGCAACGACATTCTTGTTGTCATCTTCGAGAACTACTAAAGCTTTCTCTACCTTAAGGTTATCCATTACCTTAGCAAATTCCTTTGTCTTAATCTCATCTAACTTAAGCTCGTCAACTACAACGATTTTGTTCTCTAATACTTTAGATGAAAGGGCGCTCTTTAAAGCAGCTCTTTTCTCTTTCTTATTCATCTTAAATGAATAATCTCTTGGTACGGGTGCGAATACAACACCGCCGCCTGTCCATTGTGGAGCTCTGATAGAACCTTGTCTTGCATGACCTGTTCCCTTCTGTCTCCATGGTTTTCTTCCACCGCCGCGAACTTCAGAACGTGTTCTTGCTTTCTGAGTTCCCTGACGCTTATTGGCAAGCTGTTGAACTACTGCCATATGTACTAAGTGTTCGTTAACTTCTACACCGAATACGGCATCATCTAAGTCGATGGTATCAACTTCTTTGCCTTCCATATTGTATACGGATACTTTAGCCATCGTAAAGTTCCTCCTTTCATGATCGTAATTATTTAGCCTTCTTAACTGACTCTTTGATTGTTACCAAAGACTTCTTAGGGCCGGGAACGGCTCCTTTAATAAGAAGTAAGTTCTTCTCTGCATCAACGCGTACAACTTCAAGATTCTGAATTGTAACTTTAACGCTTCCCATGTGACCCGGCATTCCTTTTCCTTTGAATACCTTACTTGGTGAAGAACAAGCTCCGTTGGAACCCTGATGACGATGGAACTTAGAACCATGTGCCATAGGACCTCTGTGCTGTCCTAATCTCTTAATTGTTCCCTGGAAACCTTTACCTTTAGAGATTGCTGTTGCATCAACCTTGTCGCCTTCAGCGAAGATGTCTGCTTTAATCTCATCAGCAAGATTATACTCTTCACAATTTTCGAATCTGAATTCTCTTACGTATCTTTTAGCAGCTACATCAGCCTTCTTGAAGTGACCCATCTCAGGCTTATTAACACCATGTCTCTTCCAAACCTTCTTCTTGCCGCCGGCGTCTACGTTAACGCTCTTCTCTTTCTTGTCTGCGAATCCAACCTGGATTGCATCATATCCATCATTGTCTACTGTCTTGATCTGTGTGACCACGCAAGGTCCTGCTTCGAGAACTGTTACAGGAACTAAAGCTCCGTCCTCGTTAAACACTTGGGTCATACCAAGCTTCGTAGCCAGAATTGCTTTCTTCATTACTGTTTCCTCCTTTAATCTACAGCGGAACGGAATATGTTATCCGTTCATCCTAGTTGTCGGAATCGGTCTTCGCCGATTATTTTTCCTTCATCTTGATACTAATGTCAACACCTGCAGGCATTTCTAATGAAGAAAGTGATTCAACTGCCTTCTTAGATGGTGCAATAATATCGATGAGTCTCTTATGGGTTCTCTGCTCGAACTGCTCTCTCGAATCTTTATACTTGTGAGTAGCTCTAAGAATTGTAACAACTTCCTTTTTAGTAGGAAGAGGTACCGGTCCGCTCACCTGTGATCCGTTCTTCTTTACAGTTTCGATGATTTTCTTAGCAGATGCATCAACGAGTTCGTGATCATATGCCTTCAATGTGATTCTCATAAATTGAGTTGCCATAAAAAAAGTCGCCTCCTTTTCGCACTTTAATAGTGAGACAAGCGGTGACTGTACACTTTACCGTGTGTGTCCTAATTGAACAAACGATTATCAGACAGTTTCTACCTTCTTTAGTAGACTTATCTTGTACAGTGACTTGCCGTCAGTTTCGTAACTTGACATTCGCTCCACGGAAAACCTATTGCCTCATTACAAGGAATCTCGCCCTTTTTTCTTGTATGGGCTTGACTTACAGCATCTACATTTCCTATAAATACTGCCAATAGCAACCTCACGCTTCATAGCTATCGATGTCACAGCAAGTAATAATATACAACAGTTTTATGGGGTATGCAAGGACTTTTTGATTAAGATTGTATTTTTTTAGAAACATTTTAAATCCCTTGTGGAAGAA
>JAIKVT010000209.1 GCA_024685495.1 Lachnospiraceae bacterium | reverse complement strand
AATCATCGAAACTGCTGTATCAACCGAAGTGTTAACATCCGTTATGATACATCTTCTTGAGCCATGATCTCTTATACTTCTTATTAATTTTCTCGTATCAATTCCCGATATTCCCGGCACGCCTGCTTCTTCTAAAAGTTCGGGCACCGATTTGGTAGATCGGAAATTAGATGGATTGTCATTAATATCTCTTACGACAAAGGCAGAAGCTCCAATAATCTTACTCTCGAAATCTTCCTCTGCGATGCCGTAATTGCCTATTAGCGGATATGACATAACAATCGCCTGATCGGTATAAGAAGGGTCGGATAAAATCTCCTGATATCCTGCCATTGATGTATTAAATACAATCTCGCACACCCTCTCTTCATCAGCACCGAATCCGACGCCGTCATAATATGTGCCGTCTTCTAAAACAAGTCTTTTATCTAATCTCACTTTTATGCCTCCATTCTGTTAGCCGCTTCGATAAAACCTTTGAATAACGGATGTGGTCTGTTAGGTCTCGATTTGAATTCAGGATGGAACTGAACTCCGATATAGAAAGGATGCTCTTTAACTTCAACAGTCTCAACAAGATCGCCGCTTGGTGACATACCTGATAAGACAAGTCCCGCTTCCTGCAACACATCTCTGTAATCATTATTAAACTCATATCTGTGTCTGTGTCTCTCGCTAATCTCGTCAGTCTGATAGAAATTTTCTAACTTTGTTCCGGGCTTAATCAGACAAGGATAACTTCCAAGTCTTAATGTTCCGCCTTTGCTGACTTCTTTACTCTGTCCTGGCATAAAGTCTATAACTTTCTCATCTGTCGGCTCTTCAAACTCGCCTGAGCAGGCACCTTTAATCCCGGCAATGTTTCTCGCATACTCAATTACTGCAATCTGCATTCCAAGACATATTCCAAAGTAAGGCACGTTATTCTCTCTTGCGTATTTTGCAGAAAGAATCATACCTTCAACTCCTCTGTTACCAAAGCCACCCGGAACTATTATTCCCGACACCTTGCTAAGTCGCTCTTTATAGTTATCTTCATTTAATTCTTCAGAATCAATATAGTCGACATTGATATGACAATTGCAATCATATCCCGCATGCGATAACGCTTCCGCAATAGAAAGATATGCATCGTGAAGCTGAACGTATTTACCGACTAATCCGATAGTAAGCTCTTTACTAAGAGACTTAATCTTGCTTACAAGTTCAGTCCACTCTGTAAGATCGGATACGGTATTATGAATTCCAAGCTCGCGACAAACCACTTCAGAGAAATTACTCTTCTCAAGCATAAGCGGTGCAGCGTATAAACTGTCTAAGGTTCGATTCTCTATAACGCAATCTTCCTTAACATTACAAAACATCGAAATCTTCTTAAATATGCTTTCCTCTAAGGGCTCATTAGCACGAAGAACAATTATGTCCGGTTTTATACCCATACCCTGTAACTCTTTAACAGAGTGCTGTGTGGGCTTTGATTTGTGCTCATTAGAACCATGTAAGAAAGGAACAAGCGTAACATGAATAAAGAGACTGTTCTCCTCTCCTTTCTCTAAGGAAATCTGACGAACTGCCTCTAAGAAAGGTTGGGATTCAATATCACCTATTGTTCCTCCTATCTCGGTTATGACAACGTCAGCATCAGTCTCTTCACCCGCACGATATACAAATTCTTTTATTTCGTTAGTAATATGAGGAATGACCTGAACCGTTGAACCCAGATATTCCCCTCTTCTTTCTTTATTAAGGACATTCCAATATACCTTACCTGATGTCAGGTTGGAATACCTTGTAAGATTCTCATCTATAAACCTCTCATAGTGACCAAGGTCAAGGTCAGTCTCAGCACCGTCTTCCGTGACATAGACTTCGCCGTGCTGATAGGGACTCATCGTACCGGGATCGACATTAATATAGGGGTCAAGCTTCTGGGCCGCCACCTTAAGACCCCTGGCCTTAAGCAGACGACCGAGTGATGCTGCGGTTATTCCTTTGCCGAGCCCCGATACAACACCGCCGGTTACAAAAATGTACTTAGTCATATCTATGCCTCCTTAATTCTTCTTATTGCTTCAATTGTCTTATTCCTGTTGCCAAATGCGGTAAGTCTGTAATAGTTCTCTCCTTCGGGACCAAATCCCACACCGGGAGTTCCTACTACATTAGCTGTCTCAAGAAGATAATCGAAGAATTCCCAACTGCTCATATTCTCCGGAGTTTTAAGCCAGATATAAGGTGCATTTACACCACCGTATGCTTCGTATCCGGCCTCTTTAACACCCTCTAAGATTATCTTCGCATTTAACATATAATAATTAATCTGCTCTTTAATCTGACTTCTGCCAGCCTCAGTATAGATGGCTTCACCGGCTCTTTGTACAATATACGGTGCGCCGTTATATTTCGTACCATGACGTCTTGCCCACATATCGTGAAGCGATGCGCCCTCAATAATAAGCTCCTTCGGAACTACGGTGTATCCAAGTCGAAGACCCGTAAAGCCCGCAGTCTTAGAAAATGAGCGAAACTCTATGGCGCATTTCTTTGCTCCCTCACACTCGTAAATGCTATGAGGAATATCAACTTCTGATATATAAGCCTCGTATGCTGCATCATAAAGTATTACGCTCTTATTTTTCTTAGCGTAGTCTACCCATTTTTGCAATTCATCTTTGTTAATTACTGCACCTGTCGGATTGTTAGGAAAGCATAGATAAATTAAATCAGGAGCTTCTTTAGGAAGCTGTGGCACAAAGCCGTTATCTGCATTACAAGGCATATAGATTACATTATCAAAACGCATCGTATCGTGATTATATACGCCTGTTCTTCCTGCCATAACATTAGAATCCACATATACGGGATAAACAGGATCGCATACACCGATTGTATTATCTGTTGAGAATATCTCCTGGATGTTGGCGCAGTCACATTTTGCACCATCAGATACAAATATCTCATCGGCACTGATGTCACAATGCCTGTTCGAATAATCGTACATAGCTATTTTCTCTCTTAAGAAATCATAGCCAAGATCGGGGGCATATCCTTTGAATGTTTCTTCGCCTGCCATCTCTTCAACAGCTTTATTTAACGCTTCGATAACGGCGGGTGCAAGCGGCTTTGTTACATCACCGATTCCAAGTCTGATGATCTCGGCATCGGGATTAGCCGACTCAAACTCCCTAACCTTTTTTGCTATTGTTGAGAATAAATAGCTGCCCGGTAATTTGCTGTAATTGTTGTTAATTTTTGTCATTTTTTGTTTTGCTCCTTTTCTTTTTTGTTTGTTCTTTATTAAATAGTATCTTTTTTCTTTTTTATATTAATAGTATCTTTTTTCTTGTTGTTGGTTTGCGCCTCTTAATATCTCGTTGTGTTGTAAGATGTTACAGATTAGTATAACCCATCAAAGCCTTATCAACCTCAGCGGCGGCTTTTCTTCCGTCTGCTATAGCTCTTACCACAAGGGACTGTCCGCTTCGAACATCACCTGCCGCATAGACATTATCTATGGATGTAAGATGTGCATTCGCTTCAGTCTTGACATTGGTTCTTCCGTCGAGTTCAACCTTGAAATCATCGGTTACGTATTTCTCGCTTCCAAGAAATCCCGCAGCAATAAGTACAAGCTGTGCACTTAATGTCTCTTCGCTTCCTTCCACGGGAACCATGTTGAATCTTCCCGTCTTCTCATCTCTTACAGACTCTAATTTAACAACGACAACTTCCTTGAGATTGCCCTTTTTGTCCTTAACAAACTCTTTTACCGTGGTCTGGTAAATGCGTGGATCACGCCCGAACTTGTATATGGACTCTTCCTGTCCGTAATCAACCTTGAGAATTCTCGGCCACTCAGGCCAGGGGTTAGATGGAAGTCTCTCTTCACTTGGCTTTGGCATCATCTCTAACTGAGTTACGCTTTTCGCACCAAGTCTGATACAGGTACCGACACAGTCATTACCCGTATCACCGCCTCCGATAATAATTACATCTTTATCTTTGGCAAGCTTATATGGAAACTTCTTAAATTCACTGTCAAGAAGACTCTTTGTAACTTCAGTTAAGAAATCCACCGCGAATCTAATTCCCTTAGCTTCGCGTCCCGGAGCCTTAATATCTCTTGGATTAGAAGCTCCGCAGGCTAATACAATACTGTCGAATTCTTTATTTAATTCCTTAGCGGTAATATCTTTACCTACATCGGTATTAACCTTGAAGGTAACACCGGCATCTTCCATCAGCTTTACTCTTCTGTCAATTAGAGTCTTATCAAGCTTCATATTAGGAATGCCGTATCGTAGTAGTCCGCCTACTCTGTCTCTTCTCTCAAATACGGTAACCTCATGACCTCTTCTGTTAAGAAGCTGCGCCATAGCAAGACCTGAAGGTCCGCTTCCTATAACAGCTACCTTCTTACCGGTTCTTTCTAAAGGTGTTACTTCTTCAACAAGATTATTGGCATAAGCATATTCTATAACCGTCTTCTCATTTTCTTTTGTAGATACGCTTCCGTCCTGATATCCGCAGGTACATGCCGCTTCACAAAGTGCAGGACAAACCCTGCTTGTAAATTCCGGAAAGCTGTGAGTAATGGCAAGTCTTCTGTACGCTTCTTCTAATCTTCCCCTATAGACTAAATCATTCATCTCGGGAACCAGATTGTTAAGCGGACAGCCGCTTACCATACCTGATATAAGCACTCCTGCCTGGCAGAAAGGAACACCACAGTTCATACATCTTGCAGCCTGTTCTCTCTGCTTATCTTCGGGAAGTAAATCATGGAACTCTTTAAAATCCTTGAGTCTGTCTTCTTCTTCTCTAACAGGTCCATCTACTCTATCATACTCTAAAAACCCTGTTGTTTTACCCATTAGTTCTCACCTCCCGCTACTACTTTGAATGCTTCTATCTTAGCTGTATCATCATCTGCTCCATGCTCTTTTTGATGTGCAATCTCTTTCATGATGATCTTATAATCCGTAGGAATTATCTTCTTAAAGTGTTTAACATTTTCGTCAAATCCATCTAAGATTTCCTTACCCTTCTTAGAATCGGTAAGTTGTACGTGTTCTTCTATAATTGCTTTAAGTTCTTCCTTATCAACCTTGGACTCAACATTTTCCATAGCGACAAGCTCTTTATTAAGATTCTTATAAAGCTTATTCTTCGGATCGTGTACGTATGCCACACCACCTGACATACCTGCTGCAAAGTTCTTACCGATAGGTCCTAAGATTACAGCTACACCTCCTGTCATATATTCACATCCATGCTCGCCTACACCTTCTACACAGGCTGTAGCACCGGAGTTTCTTATACAGAATCTCTCTCCCGCTCTTCCGGCAATAAACGCTTTACCTGAGGTGGCACCGTATAAAGCAACATTTCCAATAATTACATTATCATGAGGATCGTAAGTGGCTTCCTTCGGAGTCTTGACTACAAGCTTACCGCCTGAAAGACCCTTGCCAAAGTAATCATTACTGTCACCTGATAAGCTTAAGGTCAAGCCTCTTGGAATAAATGCTCCAAAGCTCTGGCCGCCGGCTCCGATACAATTAACAGTAATCGTATCCTCTTCTAAACCATCCAAATTATTTCTTGTAATCTCGGCACCGAGAAGTGTTCCAAATGTTCTGTCAACACTCTTAAGCTCAACTTCGGCTGTAGCTTTTGTACCGTTTTTAATTGCTTTAGCAACATCCTTCATCGAAAGCAGCTTACTCTCATCCTTAGTCTTCTCAAGTTCGAAATCATACAGACTCTTAGGACTGTGAGGAAGCGTCTTATCGAAATCCTGAAGTAAAACTTTAGATAAGTCGAGCTTTACGGATGTAGTATCAAGATTCTTTTTAACATTTAGAAGATCTGTTCTACCAACGAGCTCATCAATAGTTCTAACGCCAAGACGACTCATAAGTTCACGAAGATCGCTTGCGATAAATCTCATAAAGTTCTCGACATATTCAGGTTTACCCTTGAATCTCTTTCTAAGCTCAGGGTTTTGAGTTGCAACACCCATAGGACATGTATCAGACTGGCAGGCTCTCATCATTACACAACCCATTGTAACGAGTGGAGCTGTTGCAAATCCGAATTCCTCTGCTCCGAGTATTGCGGCAATTGCAACGTCACGACCGCTCATTAATTTACCGTCTGTTTCGATTACAACTTTGTTACGAAGACCATTAGCAATAAGTGTCTGATGTGTCTCTGCAAGTCCGAGCTCCCAAGGAAGTCCGGCATTATGGATTGATGATAAAGGAGCTGCTCCGGTACCACCGTCGTAGCCCGAGATTAGGATTACTCCCGCTCCCGCTTTGGCAACACCTGCCGCTACCGTTCCAACGCCTGCTTCAGATACAAGTTTAACTGAGATACGAGCGTTCTTGTTCGCACATTTT